>NZ_VPCH01000044.1:0-31204 GCF_013418285.1 Acinetobacter sp. YH12152 | reverse complement strand
TTAGAGGAATTGCCACAAGATACGATAAGCTAAAACGTAACTATCAAAGCGCTGTTGCTTTAGCTTGTATATTTATATGGTTGCCTCTTTAGCTCAATTTATCGGCTGTAAATGTCAACACACCCTAAAAGGATCTTAGTAAAATTGTGGCAAATTTTACTAACTATTTTTATCTATGCCATTAATAGCAAAATACAAAAACCTTTATCAGTTGTAGGCTTATTTTGGATTTCTCTTGGACAATTTACGCTCAACCTCATAAAACCTGCAGCTAAAGACGCCATTGATTCATCAGAGAAATTTCATAATTTTGAAGTCATAGAACACAGTGAAAAAATTGATAAAATTGTTCAAAGTGGTGGAATTTACTATGCATATTTAGTTGGTTTTTATATTTTATTTTTCACATTTACTTTTTATGTTATTAGTATTGGTAAAGATGCCCGTAAAGCAGCTGAAAATGAATTTAGTAGCACAAAACATAATCAAATTATCATTGACGATACCCTCATTACTGATTGGCTCGAAGCTAAAAAACTAACTATTACATATCCAGCTAAAGCTAAAGTTATCCATTGTGGCACGCAAAAATGTCTAATTGCCCTGCATACATCAAATTTAAAAGATGCGAATGGGCTCAATTTAAATACAAAACAAAACTACTTAATAAAGCTTGTAAACACTGAAAGTTATGTTGAATTAAAATAAAGTTATCTCTCGTGATTTTATGCATAATTAATAAACTTGTACCTGAAATATTATGCAGAAAATTAAGTATCGAACATTTAATCAACACCCCAAACAGCAGCTGAAAATCTAATAGTAAAAGTTGTAATTATCATCAACCAAAATTTTTCGGCTGTTCCGAGATAACTTAATTTTCGCTTAAAAGAGAAGATGAGTTGTGATTATATTCCTAAGCATCTCTTCCGTACACTTGATGCGTCATCGAACCACAAAGCCGCTCAATGCGGCTTTTGTTATTTTATAGATTTTGAAGTGGAAGGTATTCCCTCTAAATTCACTTAAATTTAAGTAGTCAAAAACCACATTTAATCATCAATCACATCAGCAAAGTTTGCGCCCAAAACTTTTGCTAAATCTTCGGGTTTTAAACCAATATCCAAACCACGCTTACCACCACTCACATAGATTTTAGCTAAGTTCTGTGCAGAAGCATCGATCACAGTTTTTAAGCGTTTTTTCTGTCCAACTGGACTAATACCACCTACCAAATATCCGGTTAAACGCTCTGCATCTTTTGGGTCAGCCATTTTGAGTTTTTTACAGCCAAATGCTGTGGCTACTTTTTTCAAATTTAGCTGATATTCAACTGGCAATACGGCAACAAAGTAATTTTTATCGTCCGTAACCATCAAGGTTTTAAAGACTTCTTCGACGGTTAAACCAAGTTTTTCCGCAGCTTCCAAACCAAAACTTTTTGCTTCTGGGTCATGGTCATATTCATGAATTGTAAAGTCGATTTTATTAGATTTTAAGAGTTTACATGCAGGTGTCATTGCTTTTTCGTCATTCCATTCGGACAACTAGGAAAACTCGATTATAAGCCTATTCTAGAAAGACCGGCGAACACTTTTATATTTTTCATGAACATGACTTGTGCAATAAGTTTGAGTTGAATACATTTAAATAAAGCAAAAATTTCAAAAAAATATGACAACGCTGACTCAAGACCTCATCCAATTATTATCTGTAGTGCCCAAAGATCAGGGCTACTTTTTGGCACAGAGCAAACCTCTGTTTGGTGACCATATTTTTGGTGGGCAATTACTTGCTCAGAGCATAGTCAGTGCATCCTTTACCTGCACACTCCCACTCCACTCTTTACATGCCAACTTTATTTCTGCGGGCCTTGCAAATCATCCCGTATTATTTAAAGTCGAAAATTTACGTGATAGCCATAGTTTTTCCACTCGACAAGTGACCGCCATACAGTATGGCAAACCAATATATATGGTGATGTTGTCCTATATGAATAACGAAATGGGTATGGAGTATCAAATACCTGAACCAGATCTGATCCCACAGTTTCCACCAAGTATGCTCAAAGAAGAGCAATTCTATAAATCGCAAATCCAATCATCTATTTCACCTGAATATCTATCCACATTTTTACAGCCTTTTCAGCTTATATCTAAACCAATTGAATACGTGCTGACAGATTTGCCACCGTCCGGTCAAACTTCTGTCTTAAATCAAAATCAATATGCAGAATATTTAAAACTCCATGATGCCTTGGATGCACAATTTGACCAACTTCATATACATCAGGCCATTGCAGCATACTATTCAGACTATAATTTATATTCTGCGGCGCTCAAAACACATGGTTTAAATTATCTGTCTCCTGAACTCATCGCAACTAGTCTTGATCATTCGATGTATTATCATCATGCCTTTCGGGTGGATGATTGGGTTTTCTATGACATGAATACCACCCGAACCTCCCAATCACGTGGGCTTAGTCATGGACAAATGTGGCAAGATGGAAAATTAGTCGCAAGTACTACACAAGAAAACTTAATGCGTTATACAGGCGAATCTTGAGGCCTGTGACAATCTTTAACATTCAAATTCTTGTTAAGTTAAGCATCAATCGTATAAAATTCATGCAAATCATACCGCTATAACAATAATATGCCTTCGATCTACCAGCTTAAGCCTGCATTTCAAAACCTGCTTCGACCTTTGGTTAAATCACTTCATCATCTTGGTATTACAGCAAATCAAGTAACACTACTGGCAATGTTCATTTCGCTAGCTGTGGCATTTTTTATTTATATCTATTTTTCTCACAACGGTATTGGCATTTTACTGTTGATTTTCCCCGTGTGGATGCTTATTCGAATGGGCTTCAATGCCATAGATGGCATGCTGGCACGTGAGTTCAACCAACAATCCAAACTCGGTGCTTTTTATAATGAATTATGTGATGTGATTTCCGACTCAGCACTCTATTTTAGTTTAATTTGTTTTGCTTTTATTCAAGCTGAATTACTTATTTTAACCTGTTTTCTCGCCATACTTGCCGAATATACCGGTGTGATGGCGCCATTAGTGGGGCAAGAACGTCGTTACGATGGTCCAATGGGAAAAAGTGACCGCGCTTTTGTATTTAGCATCATCTGCGTCATCATCGTGACCTCTTCTATATTGAATGTTGGCTTAAATACATTGTCTCTTATCTGCAATAGTATTTTGATTATTACCATCTTTTTATTATTTATTACGATTTATAACCGCATTAAAAATAGCATTATCAACCCACAATAAATTTCAGTTTAGATCGTCAGTCGATTCATTATTTTGAGAACAACACAATGTATAACAATACTCAGCATACCTTTACGAGCCATGATGGAACATCCTTGTTTTATCAACATTGGGAAAATAGCAGTTTAAAAAGCAACCGTAAGAAAAAAGCGGTGATCTTATTTCATCGTGGCCATGAACATTCGGGACGAATGGCGCATTTGGTCAATGAATTGAATTTGCCTGATTTTGATTTTTTCGCTTGGGATGCGCGAGGTCACGGTAATACTCCTGGTGAACGAGGAGATGCACCGAGCTTTTCTGCATGCGTTCAAGACATTCAATATTTTGTTCAGCATATAGAACAAAATTACCAAATTCGATCAGAAAATATAGCAATTGTAGCTCAAAGCGTTGGCGCTGTTTTAGCCGCGACATGGGTGCATGATTATGCCCCTAAAATTCGTGCTTTATGCCTTGCCTCGCCTGCATTTGACATCAAACTGTATGTGCCTTTTGCAAAACCCGGCTTAACACTCCTCAACAAATTCGCCGGCAACTTTTTTATCAATAGTTATGTCAAAGCCAAAATGTTGACGCACGATACTGCACGTGCGCAAAGTTATGACACAGACCCGCAGATCGCTCGGGCCATATCAGTCCGGATGCTGCTGGGTCTATATGCAGCGTCAGATCGAATCGTTAAAGATGCACAAAATATTTTTGTTCCTACACAGGTTTTATGTTCGGGATCTGACTACGTGGTGCATCAAAAACCGCAATTGGCGTTTTATCAAAAACTCCCTCATCCAATGAAGGAATTTCACATCTTAGATGGTTTTTATCATGATACCTTGGGTGAAAAACATCGCAAAATCGCCACAGATAAAATCCATCGCTTTATTCAACAATGTTTTAAACAACCCTATTCCGCACTTAAACTTTTAGATGCCGATAAAATTGGCCCGAGCTGTGCTGTAGCAGAAACCTTAAGTTCAACGCTTCCAAAACACTCTTTAAAACATGCATTTTGGAGCTTAACCAAACAAAATCTTAAAATTGGTAGTCTCTTTTCTAAAGGTTTAAAAATTGGTGAAGATACAGGATACGACTCTGGCAGCACCTTAGATTTTGTCTACAGAGATCAATCAGAAAGCCAAAATGCTCTCGGTAAAATCATCGATCGACAATATTTAAATGCGATTGGTTGGCGTGGTATTCGCGTTAGAAAACAAAATATTGAAGCGCTATTAACGAAATATGCTTCTAAGTTAAATGATGCACAACACGCAGTACGGATTATGGATATTGCAGCAGGTCATGGCCGTTATATTTTAGATGCTGTACAAAAACTGCCTGAGCAGCCTGAATCCATCCTGCTTAGAGACTATAGCTCGATCAATGTACAAGCGGGTCAAGCAATGATTGAGCAAAGAGGTTTAAGCCAGATTGCCAAGTTTGTAGAAGCGGACGCCTTTGATGCCACTTCTTTAGCCAGTGTTGAACCTAAACCGACTTTAGCTGTGGTATCAGGTTTATACGAATTATTTAGTGATAATGATTTACTTAGACAGTCCTTATCAGGCTTAAGTCAAGCCATTGAGAAAGATGGTTATCTCATCTACACAGGTCAAATTTGGCATCCGCAACAAGAATTTATCGCCCGTGCCCTGACCTCACATCGCCAAGGAGATGCATGGGTGATGCGTTTACGCTCACAAGCAGAAATGGATACATTAGTTGAGCAAGCTGGTTTCAAAAAAATCGATCAAGTTATTGATGAGTTTGGTATTTTCACCGTTTCCGTTGCACAAAAAATTTAAGCTTGGACGGTCAATCTTATGCATAAACTGGATACTGAAAAAGGAACTTGGAAATACGGCCTACTGTGTTTGGCATTTCTGGCACCTTTTTTCTTCTTAAGTTATGGTTTTGCCAATCAATACGCTGCGGGCTTAGCTTCCGTACCTGTTATCGTCTTTGAATGGGAAAAATATATTCCACTTTGGCCATGGAGTATTGTGCCTTATTGGTCGATTGATCTGTTCTATGGTTTATCTTTATTACTTTGTTGGAATAAGTTTGAATTAAAACAACATGTACTGCGACTATTTTCAGCACAAATCATTTCAATCAGCTGCTTTTTACTTTTCCCGCTACGTTTTAGCTTTGAGCGCCCCGAACTCACAGGTTTTTTCGGGCTGTGGTTTGATGTCTTGATGGGCTTTGATAAACCGTTTAATCAAGCACCCTCTCTGCATATTGTGCTACTGGTGATTCTTTGGGATTTTTACCGTCGGCATAGCACAGGTAAGCTAAAATATCTGGTAGATGGTTGGTCCTTTTTGATTGGTCTCTCAGTTCTAACCACTTGGCAGCACCATTTTATAGATATCCCAACGGGTTTATTGGTCGGTGCCTTATGTTTATGGCTATTCCCGATGTCCTGTCCTACGCCATGGACTCAAAACAGCCAGAGTCGGCTAAGCTTAAAGCACATTAAAATCGGCATCCTTTATCTATTTGCTGCCTTATTTTGTGGCGCAATCGCACATGCAAAAGGTTGGTGGCTTTGGCTGCTCTATCCTGCAAGCAGTCTGCTTTTAGTTGCGTTTGCATATTTATTCAATCGACCCCATTTTTTTCAAAAACTCAGTCATGGTGATATGACCATTGCTGCAAAAATATTGTTTGCGCCTTACTTTGTATTTGCTTGGATCAATAGCCGAATCTGGACCTATCGCCATCCTGAAGATTCTAAAATCATCAAAATCAATCAGAGTTATATTTATTTAGGTCGCTATCCGTCCAAACAGGTCATGCAACAATATGATGCTTTACTCGATTGTTGCGCAGAATTACCCACTTATCCAAAGTGCTCCTATGCTCAACACTTGAGTTTAGACCTAATTCCTTTACAGGCCAATCAGCTGCATCATGCTGTAGAGTCTTTAGAACTATTCTTGAAATCTAATAACAATGATGAAGCACAAAACATCTTGGTCTTCTGTGCTTTGGGATATTCACGAAGTAGTGCTGTAGTTGCCGCATTATTATTGAAACAACATCCTGAATATTCAGTCGAAGATGTTTTACGGATTATTCGCCATAACCGTCCGTGGGTCGTGCTTAAAGCACCGCAAATAAAACATTTAAATACTTATCGTTTAAAACTTAAAGGACTTGCACCATGAATTTACAACTTGTGGTGCTGTCAAAGTTGTTGCAATCCACCACTGGATTGCTCATCTCAGCTTATGTGGCAGCGATCCTCACGCTCTGGCTCATTATCCAGTTTGGTAATGTGATGCTATTCGATTTGCTATATTTATTAATTTGTCTAGTTTTGCTCGGAATACAACATTATTTAAGCCTGAGAATCAAAT
The DNA here is from genome assembly GCF_013418285.1 of Acinetobacter sp. YH12152. Classification (NCBI taxonomy): domain Bacteria; kingdom Pseudomonadati; phylum Pseudomonadota; class Gammaproteobacteria; order Moraxellales; family Moraxellaceae; genus Acinetobacter; species Acinetobacter sp. YH12152. The sequence continues at coordinate 24,545 of NZ_VPCH01000044.1, read as the reverse complement.
TTGATTCGGCACTTTTAGCCACTGTCGCTGAATATAGCCAAACCCAAAACCTTGAACAAACCACCAAAGAGTTGGACTTAAGTTTAATCAATCTAAAATTAATGCCTGCAAATAAATGTGGTCGCGCATGGGAGCTGCGTGAATTAGGTTGTCTGGCTTTATTTAAAAGGCAGATCTTTGTGCTTTGCTTGCAATACATCGCATTCATCTGCATATTTTTACTGTATAAATAATTCACAATAATTTGAAGCCATGCCAACTCCATTAGACACTTCAAGGAATGCTCACTCACCAATGAAAGGTAATTTTTTAAGCCGTTCAATTGCTCGCTATATTGCCTTTCTCACTCGTCGTGGTGCGCGGCTGCTCACGGGCGCGCGGAGTCTATGGGTCGGGTGTAAACCTGTAATGAAGCAGCGAATTTATTATGCAAATCATAATAGCCATATCGACTTTATTTTGCTTTGGTCATCACTACCGACAGATCTCAGACGGAATACGCGTCCTGTAGCGGCTTCGGATTATTGGCTAAAAGATGGCTTTCGACGTTTTCTCATTCAAGATACGTTTACTGGCGTCACTATTCAGCGAAATCGAGAGCAAAATCAAGATCCATTAGAACCGATCAAAACCGTATTAGCACAAGGTGACTCGATTATTTTCTTTCCTGAAGGCACTCGGAATTTAAATGATGACGTTGAATTATTAGAGTTTAAAAGCGGTTTATTCCATCTCAAAAATCAATTTCCTGATGTTGAAATTGTACCGGTGTGGATCTCAAATTTAAAACGTGTCATGCCTAAAGGTGCGCTAATACCATTGCCATTATTATCTACCGTTATTTTTGGTAAGCCTTTAGAAGTTCATAATGAACAGAGTAAATCCGCGTTTTTAAACTACGCTCAAGAAGAACTACTCAAATTAAAAGCATTGGAGTATCAATAATGGAATTCACCAATGCGCAAATGACTTATGTATTGTTTGGTATCTTTGCGATTATTTTGATTATTGCCTCAACCATTGGCTCAATACTAAAATTTAAAGCGGGTTATGCACCTGCACCGGTCATCGACAATTTAAATGCGCGGATCAATGCATGGTGGGTCATGTTGTTGGTACTTGGTGTAGCAATTTCATTAGGCAAAATTGCCTTTGTGATCCTGTTTGCGTTGATTTCACTCTTTGCTTTACGTGAATTTATCAGCTTGCTCCCAACCCGTCGCGGTGATTATCTTCCTTTGCTGATCGCTTTTTATTTTGTCATCCCTTACCAGTATTACTTGGTGTATATCGACTGGTACGGGCTATATTCTATTTTTATTCCGCTGTATGTGTTTCTTCTTATCCCTATCGCTACACTCAAAGCTGAAGATACCACGCGATTTTTGGAGCGTAGCTCAAAAATTCAATGGGGACTGATGATCAGCGTATTCTGTATTTCGCATGTACCTGCGCTATTAAACCTCAAACTTCCCGGATTTGAAGGTGAAAAAATTTGGCTAGCGATCTGGCTGATCATGGTGGTACAAGCCTCCGATGTTTTGCAATATGTCTGTGGCAAGCTATTTGGAAAACACAAAGTCGCACCGATACTTTCACCATCTAAGACCGTTGAAGGTTTAATCGGAGGCATTGCTTTAGCCACTACACTAGGCGTAGCTATGTCATGGCTTACACCCTTTAGCTATCTACAGGCTGCATGTATTGGTTTTATTGTTTGTATATTTGGTTTCTTTGGTGGACTTGTCATGTCAGCCATTAAACGCGATCGTGGTGTAAAAGATTGGGGACAGCTCATCCAAGGCCATGGTGGCATGCTCGACCGAATTGATTCCATCTGCTTTTCTGCACCGATTTTTTTCCACATTTTGCGCTATTGGTGGTCTTAAGAAATGACTAAGTTTTAAACAGAAAATTTGGGATCTTAAATGGTGTTACGCACGTAGAATTAATTTCACATTTTAAAAATGATTTTTAAGTCTATGCGACAGTGTCTTACATCTAAGGATTGAATAAAGGTATTAGCCTTCGGCTGGAGATACTCTTACGAAACGTTGTTTCTCATTCGGCAAAGTGAGAAGCGAAGCTTCGAAAGGAAACCATCTTGCGGTGCAATGCACCTCACCGACAAAACTCGTTCACTAGCGTCAAATTATTCAAAGAATCGCAGAAACATTTTTGATTACAATAAGTCTTGTCTCAAACAATTGCGGATGACGTTACCGTGTATCGTTCTTTTATTTGAATCAACGTGCGCTTCTGATATTACTGCGTAGCATCGGTTAATAATACGCACAATAAAAAATCCCAAGTAAACAAGCTTGGGATTCTTCTTATCAGGTATTCGATTTAAACGTCTGAAATTGCAAACTTTTTAAAAATACTTGCACGACGTTTAGGATGAATATTGGCTTTAGTTAAATCACCTTGATAGTGATCATAGACACGTTTATCCATCATCTTAAACCAAATAGAGGGTACTAAAGCAGGAATTAGCATAGTGGCATAGCCGCTAGGCAACTCTGGCGCTTCGTCAAAATGTCTTAAAGCCTGAAAAGGGCGAGTTGGATAAGCATGATGGTCTGAATGTCGCTGTAATTGATACAAAAATAGATTGGTCACAATATTATTGTTATTCCAACTATGTTCAGGCATGGTGCGCGCATAGCTTCCATCTGTTTTTTGCTCACGCTTCAGGCCATAATGTTCAATATAATTAATAATTTCAAAAAGGCTGATTCCATAAAAGGCCTGTGTAACTAAATACGGTGTCACGCCTTTACCAAACATTTTCAGCATCGATGCATGAAAACCTGCACTCATCGCCCAACCATGAAACAGCTCATTGTCCTTCGAAAAGAAACTTAAACCTTTTCGTTTTAAGCGTTGTTTTTCAATCTGCACCGCCGATTTTATTCCACCAAATACAGTGCGTGGCCAAAACTCATAAAAGGTTTCGCCCATTTTTGAAGAAGCAGGATCTTCAGGCGTTGCCGCACGTTTATGGTGTCCATATGGATGTTCTATACGGAAATGGCTATAACCCAAAGGTGCGAGCGTCGCATGTGCCCAATAATGGTCTTTTTTTTGTGGTCGATGGCAGAGTTCATGTGCTGTATTTACACCGACGCCATTGATGGCACCCATCGAAACCCCAAGTAGAACTTGATCTAATAATGAAACATCTTTACGGGTAACAACATAGCCTGCAAAAGCATTCGCTGCCATTTGCAGTGGAATAAATAATTTGACGATCCGATCATAATAGGGATCATTCACTAAAACTTTGATGTCATCATCTGTCGGGTTATTGGCATCATCACCGATCAATGCATCCAGTGCAGGAATAATGACATGCAGTAGAAGCGGCCCACCCATGGCAAATAGTTTTTTTGTCGATTTTGGACCAAAATGATAACCCGCCAAGATCCCCATACCAATGACTGGTAAACCTGGACTCAATAGCCAACCATAACGTTTTTTATCTAAAACACTACCGATTTTGCTTTCTAACTGAGCGAGCTGCTGTTCATTTAATTTTACTGGTGCATTCATGCGCTAGACTTCCCTAATTACTTCTTCTGTGTTTATATTCGTAAAATATGGGCAGCCAGAACAGTTTTAAGCGTCCAAAAAAACTATGCGATCGTCTTTGGCATTTAAGGATAAATGTTGACCTTTAAACACATAGTGACCATCTATAAATACAAAATTAATATGAGTAAATATTTGAAATATGGATGCTTTAAGTAAAATTTTTGATGATATCCATCTCCACCGATCTGAATATATTTATTTGAGATCAAAGCATCCTTGGGCTTTTCATTTTCAAGATAACAATGCCATGGTTGCGTATGTGGTGATTCAAGGTCAGTGTGTTGTGCATATAGATCAAGAGCAGGTCTTACTTGAAGCTGGCGATCTTTGCCTTATTCCCTCAGGGCAAAATCATTACTGCAAATCTATACAGTCTGATGTCTTGGTCGAATCAATAAACATCACGCCACTGTTTCAAGAGCAACGAAATAAAACCATTGAATTAAATTCTACCGAATCTCATGAAGCAGAAGAATTATTTGTACTAGCGATCCGTGGACATGTCGACAGTATTATGGCAAAGCCTTTAGTGAATGCACTCCCCACGCTGTTACATACACCACATATCATAAGCAGTACCGCACCGGAATGGTTGCAAATTGGCTTACATTTTCTGGCCGTTGAAGCGCATCAGATACGTCCAGGCCGTGACAAAATTTTGGATCATTTGGTGAGTATTTTATTTATCGAATGTGTGCGTGATTATATTGCAGCCTTGTCAGATTCAAGCAGTTGGTTGCATGCCTTAAGTCATCCTGAATTATCCAACGCTTTGGCAGCGATTCATGAACAACCACAGCATGCTTGGACTGTCGAAAGCTTGGCAGAACAATGTTGCATGTCACGTTCTAAATTTGCCAGTTTATTCACTCAAATGCTTGGTGAATCACCACTCGCCTATTTGCAGCAACATCGTTTGCGACTGGCGACACAGCACTTACAAATGGGGCAACTGACTATTCAGCAAATTGCCCATCGTATCGGTTACTCATCTGAAACGGCATTTAGCCAAACTTTTAAAAAGTTTTATGATCTCACACCGAGCCAGTATCGACAGCAGCATCAGCTCTCAAAAGCTGAGTCACCTTAGAGGTTTATTTAACTGACGTTACGCACATAAAAGTAATTTTGCATTTTTAAAATGATTTTTAATTTTATTCGACGGAGTCTTACATCTAGGGATTGAATAAAGGGATTAGCCTTCGGCTGGAGGTACTCTTACGAAACGTTGTTTCTCATTCGGCAAAATGAGAAGCGAAGCCTCGCAAGGAAACCATCTTACGGTGCAATGCACCTCACCGACAAAACTCGTTCAATAGCGTCAAATTACTCAAAGTATCGCAAAAACTTTTTTGATTAGAAGTAGTCCTGCGTCGAACAGTTGCGGATGACGTTACCGTGTATCATACTTTTATTTAATTTAAAAGCTTTAAAATCGCTTCCACAGGATTTTCACTGTTGCCTGAAAGCAGTTGTTTATGCATGGTGATGTGCTGCATCACTTGAATTTGCGATTTTTCAACATCCATCAAGCTTTCAATTTCTGCTGCTAATTTTTCAGGCGTTGCATCATGTTGGATGAGTTCCTGAATCACCTTTTTGCCCGCAATAATATTTGGCAATGAATAATACGGAATTTTGATCAGCAATTTCACCACATGATAGGTCAGCCAATTTAACTTATAAAAAGTCACCATTGGACGATGTAAAAGCATCGCTTCTAAGGTTGCCGTTCCTGATGCTAAAGCGACAATATTCGATGCGTTCATCACCTGACGGCCAATTTTAGATTCGGTATCGGTGTTTTCCATCAAGCGAACTTTGGCTTGTAATGCTTCAGGATACTGCTTGAGCAACAATTCGATTTGCTGTTTACGTGCATCATTAATTGCAGGAATCAGGAACACATAGTCTGGATGCTGCTCCGTCAAAATCTGTGCGGCAGATAGTACCAAAGGCCCTAAGCGCTCAATTTCACCGCGACGGCTGCCCGGAAGTAATGCAATGTGTTTTTGATGCTCATCTAAGCCTAACTCGTGTTTAGCCGCAACGAGTGGATTATCTAAAGGCAACTGACTTGCCAATGGGTGTCCGACAAATGCAGCGGGAACTTGCCATTTTTGGAAAAACGCTTTTTCGAAAGGAAATAAACAAAGGACTAAATCGATACTCGCCTTGATGCCATGCACACGGCCTTGGCGCCACGCCCACACTGAAGGGCTAACATATTGCACTGTTTTAATTGGTAGCTGTTTTTGCTTCAAGCTCTTAGATAAACGTAAATTAAAATCCGGTGCATCAATCCCCACAAAAACATCGACAGGGTTTTCAGTCCATTTTTCAACCAGACCATCGCGTATAGCAAAGAGTTTTTTAATATCTTTTAAGACCTCAACAATCCCCATTACCGATAAAATATCCATCGGATAATAGCTATTAAAACCTTCTGCAATCATTTGCGGACCGCCGATGCCTTCAAATTCCGCATCAATCCCTTGCTCTCGAAAACTGCGGATAAGCTTGGCGCCTAATGTATCCCCGGATACTTCCCCAACCACGATGCCAATTTTAAGTTTCCGATTTTGCAAAAGTCTGTCCTTTTAACTCAATGTTCTTTAGCTATAGATTCTATACGAGTCCTTCGCAAAGTTAATAGATTTCCTGAAAAAAGCTGCACGGTTTTAATTCACCATTTTAAGAATATTCATCACTGTTACTTAGCTGCTGATTAAAATTTTTCCGCCAATGGTTCGGATTTGTGCCGTATTTATTCTTAAACAATTTACGAAATAGCACTGCTGTATTAAAACCTGCACTTTCCGCAATTTTATCAATCGAATAATCTGTCACTTCAAGCAATTCAGCCGCATATCGCAGTCTTTCATTATTTAACCAAGTGACAATTGGTAGCCCTGTCGCATGTTTAAAATGTCTAGTTAGTGTCCTTCTACCCATATTCGAATAATGGCGAAACCTTATCTTTTTAAGGCGTATGAGACTTAGCAGCAGTGGAATTTATATACACTGTTGCTTATATCGATAAATATCAAATCAAAAGTTTAGAATTGAAAACCTACAGTGCATTTAGGTATTGGATATCCACTTCAGATATTCAAAGCCTTATATTCAAAATATATGATTTCACTGCAGCATAATCTCCATTTGAACTATTAACTACTTGAGAAAACCATAATCAATAACTTAGTTTAGATAAAATTCATTTATTTCAAAATTAAAGACATTCTTTATCTATTTTTTTCACAAGCAAATCACTAATCGAGACAACGACTTATATCAATTAATCATAAGATATGCACGTTTTTTGATATTTGGCATTCAGCGATGGTCGGTCCTTTAGAGTTCATTCTGGCAGGTGTAATTGTAGGTTTCTGCGTAGGTATTACCGGTGTTGGTGGTGGTTCATTGATGACCCCGATCCTGATTAGCCTATATAAAATTGAACCCCACATTGCGATCGGTACAGATCTACTGTATGCCGCAATTTCAAAATTTTGTGGTTCTTTAGTCCATGCCCGTAAAATGAATATCGTTTGGACCATTGTCATTTGGCTTGCAGTCGGCAGTATCCCTGCGTCATTTGCGACCCATTGGGTACTTGAAAACTATTTAAGCCAATCGACACATTACAAAACCGTGTTAACCATGTTTTTGGGTTTTATGCTGACGATTACTGGGATCTCAATTATTTTCCGTGGTCATATCGAAAAATTCTTTAATAAATTTCGAAAAACTGATCAGTTGGATGATATGAGTGCGGATCTTGAACGTATCAATTTCCAAGCTAAAAATAAGCGTGCATATATCATCATCATGGGCATTATTTTAGGCGTATTCGTTACCCTATCGTCTGTTGGTGCAGGTGCTTTCGGTATTATGGCATTGGTACTCATGTTCCCTAATTTACCAATGATTCGAATTATTGGTTCAGACGTCGTACATGCCGTGCTTCTTACACTGGTTGCTGGCTTGGGTCATATGAGCTCAGGTAATGTCGATTTTCATTTATTGGGTTGGTTATTGGTGGGTTCTATTCCTGCAATTGTGGTCGGAACTTTAATCAGCTCACGTTTACCTGAAAAAGTCATTCGTAAAGTCTTAGGCATTACCTTGTTTGTTTTAGGCATGAATTTCATCATTAATCCAGTAAAATCAAAACCTGTTGAAAAACCAACAACTGCAATGTTGATCGCACCGACGGTGAATAGTCAGCAGGTTTAAATTAACTGCCCGATTCATCACTTTTTTTTCAGAGACTTATTGATCTTTTTTATAACATTTGAATGCTATATTCATGTTATATTCGGCTCACGAAACAACCTTTTGTATAATCAAACCAGTGACGGCAATGAATACTTTACAGTCAAATTCTATTACCCAAAACGACATTGATGACGTGAATGTAAAAAGCATTCAGCCTCTTGTTACTCCTGCAGAACTAAAAAAAGAGCTACCTCTGACTGAAACTGCCTATCAAACAGTCCTTAAGGGCCGTGAAACTGTACGTAATATTTTAGATGGAAATGACAAACGTCTTTTTGTTGTCATTGGCCCATGTTCAATTCACGACACAGTCGCTGCACATGATTATGCTGACCGTTTAAAAGTTTTAAGCGACAAAATCCAAGATACGATCTATGTCGTGATGCGTGTGTATTTTGAAAAACCACGTACCACTGTTGGTTGGAAAGGTCTAATTAATGACCCTGACATGAACGATTCTTTCAACATCGAAAAAGGCTTACGTATTGGTCGTAAACTTTTACTTGAATTGAATGAAAAAGGTTTGCCTTGTGCAACTGAAGCGCTCGATCCAAACTCACCACAGTACTACCAAGATCTTATCTCTTGGTCAGCAATTGGTGCGCGCACCACTGAAAGCCAAACACATCGTGAAATGTCTTCTGGCCTGTCTTCACCTGTGGGCTTTAAAAATGGTACAGATGGCGGTTTAACCGTTGCGACCAATGCCATGCAATCTGTTAAACATGGTCATAGCTTCTTGGGCTTAAGCGACCAAGGTCAAGTTTCTGTTATTCGTACCAGTGGTAACCCTTATGCACACGTTGTACTCCGTGGCGGTAACGGTAAACCAAACTACGACGCAGGTTCTGTTGCAGATGCAGAGGCGGCATTAGCCAAAGCAAAAGTTAGTGGCAAAATCATGATTGATACCAGTCATGCAAACTCAAACAAAGACCCGTACCTACAACCCCTTGTTCTGAAAAATATTACTGAACAAATCCTTGACGGAAACAAGTCAATCGTGGGTATTATGGTAGAAAGTCACTTAAAAGGTGGTCGTCAGGATATTCCTGCCAACCTATGTGACCTCGAATATGGTAAATCAGTGACTGATGGCTGTATCGATTGGGATACGACTGAAAAAGTCTTGTTAGAGATGCATGAAGCACTTAAAGACGTGTTACCGACACGCTAAGTGAATGAAAAACGCCATCTTCGAGATGGCGTTTTACTTTGAAGGATTATTTGTCAGATGAATGAAATCGAAAATGCGTTAAGTCACATTGAAAACTTCCAATATATACATGAACACTTATTAACGTCCGGTCAACCATCTCCTTCTGAGCTTCAAACGATCAAAGAATATGGTGTTTCAACAGTTATCAATTTAGCCTTGACCGATGCATCCAATCATATCGAGCATGAAGACCGCATTTGCCTAGATCTAGGCCTGAACTACATCCAAGTTCCAATCTCTTGGGATACCCCTTCAGATGATCAATGCCTTTTAGTACTCGATATGATTGACCATTTGGTTCAAGGTCAAACGGTTTGGCTGCACTGTGCAAAAAACTTCCGTGTCAGCAGTTTGATGTATTTATATCGTCAATACTATATGGATGTTGATATGCCAAAGGCTCAAGATTTGATGCATCAAATTTGGGAACCCAATGAAACATGGACAGGTTTAATCCATGCGGTTGCCTTACAACTTCAAGGCCGTAAAGCAACTCAAGATTTACAACATGCGCTGATCCATCCAGATCATTTTGCGTGAGAAATCAGTACTGTTGCAGTAGAAAGAATACCTTCTTGGCGACCAGTAAACCCTAATTTTTCGGTGGTGGTCGCTTTGATGCTAATTTGTGTAACTTCAACATCCATAACATCTGCGATACTTTGACGCATTTCTAAATTATGTTTTGCTAGTTTAGGGCGCTCACAAGCCACGGTAATATCAGCATTATTAAGTACATATCCACGATCTAAAATCAGTTGGTAGACGTGTTTTAAAAGTACTCGACTATCGGCACCTTTAAATTTTGGATCTGTATCTGGAAAATGCTGACCTATATCTCCAAGTGCCAAAGCACCTAATAATGCATCACAAAGCGCGTGCAGTACCACATCACCATCTGAATGTGCTTTGAGTCCATGTGTATGTGGAATTTGAACACCAGCAAGCGTTACAAAGTCACCTTCTTCAAATGCATGCACATCCATGCCCTGACCGATACGAATTTGAGCTATCATGCTTGAGTTCCTTGAGAAAATAATGATTGAAATCTTGTATTCACGCTTTCTATTTCGCTATAGTGTGGGCAAGCGCAACATAGTGAAAGTATAAGCGATCATGCTGTTGAAAACTGAAATAAATATCATCAAAAAATTCGGACTGGTTCTGCTAATAGGTTCTGGCCTAGCGACGTTTACGCATGCAGAAAATATAGACTGTGATCATGCCAATACTCAGGCAAAAAAAAATTACTGTTCTAACGGTTTTGAAGAACAACGTGAAAAGCTAGATGGGCTTTTTTTAACAGCGCAGTTGATTACCGATGCCCCAATACGCTTACTGATAGATACGCAAAAATTATGGTATAGCCGAGTTCAGCAATGCAAAAACTTGGAGTGTTTTAAACAACAATTTGAGCTTCGCCATGAAGATTTGAATATCTACACCTCGATGAACCAAAGTTTAACGCAGCATTATCTGAAATTTGAAAATGGTCATTTTGCGACATCACCTGTACATTTAAAGGTACATCAACTAGGCAAAGACAGCATCAAAATTGAAGGCATTGCCTATCGTAATCCGAACAATCGAGTCGAAACACAAACCATCCCATTTTTAGCTTACACAACACCCGAACAAAAAAATCAAATCACCGATAATGAACACGACTGCAAATATCAGTTCAATTACAGTAAAGCCTTACTGTCAGTAAAAACCGAACAAAAAGGCTGTGAACGTTTTGCAGGGATTTATCGTTTATATGATTAAGATCAAATTCGAATGACTTAGAAACATCAAAAAGCCTCAACATTGAGGCTTTTTTGATGTCTACAATATGTCTATTAAATTGGATGTGTTTGCCGCACTTGCTGGCTAATCATCGCAGCTGTTGCCGCAGATAAGGTCCATCCAAGGTGACCATGCCCTGTATTATAGAAAATATGATCTCGCTTACCTGCATGTACTACAGGCATCATATTGGGCATCATTGGTCGTAAACCCGCCCATGGCACCACATGTTCTGTTGATAGATTAAAGTTACGATTCGACCAATCAATTAAGGGCTGAATGCGATCTGCACGAATGTCTCGGTTATAGCCATTAAACTCTGCCGTGCCTGCAACACGGAGTCGATTTGCACCTAAGCGTGAAGTCACAATTTTGGCACTTTCATCCAACAGACTTACCCAAGGCGCATTGGTCTGACTTTGTTCATCATTTAAGTTTATGGTAATTGAATATCCTTTGACTGGATAGACATTTACACGGTCACCGAGTTTATGCGCAAGTTCATAACTGCCTACACCACCACAGACCACCACAGCATCTGCCTCAAGTAAGGTATTTGCATCAGGATGTTCCATATTTTCATCACTGGCTTTTAACTGAACATTGACACCTTTTGCATGATGTTCAAAGTCAGTCACCTCAAAGCCCCACATATATTTCACATCAAAGCGTTCTGTTGCTTTGGCAAGCTGCGTCGTAAATTTATGGATGTCGCCCGTGGCGTCCCCTGGGCAATAAAATCCACCATAGTATTCACCTGTCAGACTAGGCTCAATATCACGGATTTCAGCTAATGTCACAGGATGACGCTCTAAACCACCTTCACAGAGCATATTATTAACTTGAGTCGCCACCTCATAATCATGTTGATTATGAAAGAAATGTAAAATGCCGCGTTTTTCTAAATCAAACTGTAAGTTTTCATGCTCAGCTATTTCAAATAAACGCTGACGTGCCATCAATGCGAGACGTACAGTCTCGTGAGTATTTTCACGATAATCTTTAATATGTCCCATAAACTCAAAGAGCCATGAATATTTGTGTAGATTAAAACTTGGATTTAATAATAATGGCGCGGTTTTTTGTGACATCCATTTGATGCCTTTCACCACCGTTGCCTTTTGGTTCCAGACTTCAGCATTACACGCAGATAATTGTCCACCATTGGCAAACGACGTTTCCATCGCAGGATAAAGATGTTTATCGACCACAGTGACACGATAACCGAGTAATCCGAGTTCGTAAGCTGTCGTTACCCCAGTAATACCTGCACCAATCACAACTATATGACACATATAGGCTCCTTGGAAATTATATTTCCTATGTTCGCCCCATCTGTCATTGGTACCTGAGAGCTTTGGTTCCTTGCGAAGCAATGTGAACCTTCCCCTTCGGTGAGTAGGTCTAGCCTACTTCTCTCCAGATCTTTTATATGATTACAGTCCTTTTGCCTGAGAGTTTCCTGGGGGAACTTGCTCCTTCGGCGAGCACGATCTGTGCTTCTCTCCTGCAATCATCCATTCGTTTTTATTCGGCATTCATCTTGGTATTGCCTTAGTTAGATATGAGCAATATTTGTACCAAATCTCAAGTCCTATTTGGGTCAATATTGTTAAATATTATTTTTATATCGATTTAAGTTGTTAGGCTAAGTATTTCGACTCAATTTTTTCTACACCTAAATACTTCATCTTTAAAATAAAGGGTTAAAATATTGAATGAATTTTATATCTAGAAAGATTGAAGTTTTATGTCCAATTCAGCACTTTTCTCTTGCTTTGCATCTGTGATCAAAACACATTCTATTGAAGAATTAACTCAAAGTGATTTACTCCGTCTTAAAACTCTGGGAACTATTCAAAGCTTTTATGCACCATTCGAGGCCATAAATCATGATGCAAAAGTGGTCATCGTCGGCATCTGCCCAGGCCAACAACAATGGCGTAATGCATTAATCGCAGCGAAGGACAGCTTAGAACAGCAATTATCTGAGGAAAACATTCTTAAACTTGCCAAGAATAGTGGTGCTTTTAGTGGCCCTATTCGTAAAAATTTAACTCAACTGCTAGATCATATTGGATTACACAATCAATTAGGCATACAGACCACTGCTGAGCTATTTAGCAATCATCAAGATATAGTGCAAATGTGCTCGGTTTTACAGCAATGCATTTTGGTCAATGGAAAAAATTATGCAGGTTCAACACCCGCAATGCTAAAAAATGAATTATTAAAACAACATATTGATGATTATTTTATTCCTTTGGTTCAACAGCTTCCGAACGCAATTTATATCCCGCTAGGCAAAGGCGTAGATGAGGTTTTAAATTATGTATGTAGCTTAGGCTATTTAAATGATCAACAAATTCTAGCAGGACTTCCCCATCCATCAGGTGCAAATGCTGAACGGATCAAATATTTTTTAGGTGAAAAACCACGTGTTCAATTGTCTCGACAAACCAATCCCGAGCAGATTGATAGCGCAAAATCACAGATCTTGCTTAAGTTATCTAAATTTCAATGAAATAAGATTTACATCACTTAATAATATTTTTTATTAAAATATCGACCACTTATATCAAAGCAGTGCTCGAACAAAACTAGAAAAGTGTGATGTATTTTACTTTTTTGTTTTCCTGTGTGAATATGCGCCAAAATAAATATTGCTCATAAAAATAACGCTAACATGGAAATACGCATGAAAAATTATTTAGTTCTAGGATTTACATTCCTACTACTCACAGGTTGTATTACCGTACCTAAAAATAATCCTGAAACAAGAACCTTGAAGCTAAATGGTGTGAATACCGTTGAAAACAGCAAAGTGATCCAACGAACCATTACTCGAGGTCAGTTACTATGTGAAGCTGGGCAAAAATGTCCTGAACTTGCAATTGATTGGCAAAAAACAAAGGTGAGTATGCACTTTCACTGCATTCTTATGATCAACAGCAGCTTGATATGAGTGAAATATCTTTTGTGATAGACGGCAAAGTTTTGTCTTATCCTGCAATTGGTCAAACAAATTATCGTCGCTTAGATAATTCAAATGTGATTGATTCTTCTAATACCGTGATGATCCCAGATACTGTGCTTAAACAATTTCGGGACGCAAAAAATATTGCTGTGATAATGAATACCAACCAAGGTGAAATCGCACACTATATGTTAAAAAACCAAAAATCTTCAGATGCCTATCGACTATTTTTACGTGCTTATTCTTAAGCTCAAATAGTCTAAAATAAAAATCCCAAAAGTTAGTGTATGTTTTCTTTTGGGATTTTTTATTCATCTCGCTTTATAAATTGATCAAATACATCACATGATCTTTATTTTATTCGTTTAATTAATTGTTTAATTGTCAGTTCACAAATCGGTTGACCCACCTCTAAATGAAGTGGATAAGCTTGATTTTCATCTGTTAGCTTATAGCCACGTCGTTGATAATATTTTATTAATTCTAAACGCTGATCAATCACATACATGACAAATTCTTCAACATTGGGTTCAATCAACATCGCTTGCTGTTCTGCAAATTGCAATAATTTTTTTCCTAAGCCCTGAGCTTGCTCATTTGGATGAATTGCAAAATGACCAATTTCACAGCTCATCCCCTGCATTTGAATACCAATACACCCCTTGATCTGTGTATTTTCTGACTCCATCACATATAGATGAAAATCCTTTTTTTTGTAAGATTTGACTGAGTTGAGATACATTTATTCGATTTCCTCGAACAATATGATGTTCCGTGGTCCAACTCTTGGGATGATTTTCCCGATAGGCTATATTCATTAAGCTTTCAAGCTACTGAATATCGTCAAGTAAAGCTTTTCGTATATTCATATTTTTAGCTATTTATTTTCATGGGTCTATTTTACTGAAATAAAAAAACCAGACAATTGTCTGGTTTTTTTATGCAATTTGCTCATCAGTGTGACTTGCTAAAGCTATTCACCAACCGCATCGGAACAAAGCAGCGCTTTGTTATTTATCCACTGTGACTCGCTAACGCTACTCACCAACCGCGTTCGGAACAAAGCAACGCTTTGTTATTTATACACTGTGACTTGATAAAGCTATTCACTAACCGCGTTCGGAACAAAGCAACGCTTTGTTATTTATCCACTGTGACTCGCTAACGCTATTCACTAACCGCGTTCGGAACAAAGCAACGCTTTGTTATTTATCTACTGTGACTCGCTAACGCTACTCACCAACCGCGTTCGGAACAAAGCAGCGCTTTGTTTCCTCACTTGGGTTCAATTGGGGCAAATGGTGCGACTACATCCGCATTTTGTGCGCGGTTACGCATGAAGTGATCCATAAGCACAATTGCCAACATCGCCTCTGCAATTGGTGTCGCACGAACACCGACACAAGGATCATGGCGACCTTTGGTCAACACATCTGTATCTTCACGATTAATCGTAATGGTTTTACCCGGCGTAGTAATGGAAGCTGTTGGTTTCAAGGCGATCGCAACACGAATGTCCTGACCACTCGAAATACCACCCAAAATGCCGCCAGCATGGTTTGCCAAGAAACCATCCGTAGTTAACTCATCACGGGTTTCATGACCAAACTGCTCGGCAACACCAAAGCCATCACCAATTTCAACACCTTTTACAGCGTTGATGGACATCATAGCATGTGCAATATCTGCATCTAAACGATCAAATACAGGCTCGCCCCAGCCAACTGGCACTTGTGTCGCAATAATTTCCAGTTTAGCGCCACAGCTCGTTCCTTGTTCACGAAGTGACGTTACTAGAGCTTCAAAACGTGGGACGGCATCTGCATCACCACAGAAAAATGGGTTATTCGGAACTTCATTCCAGTCCAATTTCTGTGCTTTTTCGGTACCAATTTGCGTTACATGACCACGAATTTCGATGCCGAATTTCTCAAACAAGTATTTTTTAGCAATCGCACCTGCAGCAACACGCATCGCAGTTTCACGAGCACTCGAACGGCCACCACCACGATAATCACGGAAACCATACTTATGTGTATACGTATAGTCTGCATGACCCGGACGGAAGGTTTGCGCAATGTTGCCATAATCTTTTGATTTTTGATCTGTGTTACGGATCAATAGACCAATCGATGTACCGGTTGTTTTGCCTTCAAATACGCCTGAAATAATTTCAACTTCATCGGGTTCTTTACGCTGAGTCGCAAACTTAGATGTGCCCGGCTTACGACGATCCAAATCCTTTTGCAAATCGGCTTCAGTCAGTTCAATACCCGGTGGAACCCCATCTACAATGGCCATCAGACCAACGCCATGAGATTCACCACAAGTCGTTACACGGAAGAGTTGCCCTATACTATTACCTGCCATGTCAAACGACTCCTTATGCTTGAACAGATTGAATGAATAAATCTCGGTATTCGCGGCATTGAGCAGCAGTCAATGCAAAGATACCTGTACCGCCTTTTTGGAACTGTAACCAATAAAAATCAACGGTATTGAAGTTTTGACGCATTGCCCATTCTGAGTTACCCACTTCGATCACAATTAAGCCATCTTCAGTCAGGTAATCTGCAGCTTGTGCCAACATTTTACGTACAAGATCCAAACCATCTTGACCCGCAGCAAGCGCCATTTCAGGTTCATGGTGGAATTCTTCTGGTAAATCTGCCATGTCTTCAGCATCCACATACGGTGGATTCGACACGATTAAATCATATTGATTTTCTGCTGGAATTTTGGCGAATAAATCAGACTCAAGTAAAGCCACTTGATATTGTTTATTGTGGTGTTCACAGTTAATTTGCGCCACTTCAAGTGCATCTTTAGATAAATCTGTTGCATCAACTTCAGCATCTGGGAATGCATAAGCTAAAGCAATCGCGATACAACCTGAACCCGTACACATATCTAAAATGCGCTGAGGAGTTTTTGGACTGGCATTTTCAGGTAGATTATTAACCGCAGCACCCATTTCGCCATTTTCACCTAAGCAATATGGCGCAAAACGGTTTTCAATTAACTCTGCAATTGGAGAACGTGGAATCAGTACACGTTCATCGACATAAAATGGCTTACCAAAGAAATATGACAAGTTTAGTAAATAAGACGTCGGAACTTTTTCATTAATACGACGTTCTAACAATGCTAAAAATTCTGCAACTTCACTTGGCAATAATTTCGCATCTAAGATTTCCGCATCTGCATTCCAATCTAGAGATAACGTTTGTAAAACCAATGCTGAGCTTTCAGCAAAATAGTCTTCTGTACCTTGTCCTAAGTGGGCATCATATTGACGTAAAGCTGTTACCCCAAAGCGGATATAATCACGAATTGTTGATAGGTTTTCAGCTGCTTCCTGTAAATGTTCAGGGCTAATAGTCGGTCGATCCACTTAAGGCGTCTCCAATTCATAATTTTTTAAACGCCCTATGATACCTTGTTTTAATGCTATTTATAATAAAAATACGGCATTATTCACCGCTTGAAAGCATTTCATAACCGTATATATGAGGTCTGATACATTCGCTGAAATGAAATGTGTACTTTATGCCTTTCAGCATTCTATAAAATCTAATTAGATGAAAATTACGAATAAAAACCAATTCAAGCTCAATTGTTTAGCAATTTGTACTTGATCCTAAGCTTTATTTTCTTAAAATCATCCCCATACAAACAGTTAAATTTTAAATGCGGAGCTCCAATGAGCTATAAGCACAATAACCTCATGGCTATGCGTCAAAGCTATTGGGAAGACACTCAGTCTTTAAACGTGCAAACTGAAAAGGCATTTTTTCAGCAACTGCTGATCGAACATCAAGTTTTCCCTGATGCGAGTCTAGAAAACGCACGTACCCTATTTTTTAGCTTACCGAGCATTATTATTGTCAAAGGTTATGCTGCCGGATTTAAAGACGAATCTGTCCAACATCTTATTCATCAACATATTGAAGAACATAAAGCCGCATTGATGCAAAACGATACGGTAAAAATCAAATATCGTTTATAGTTTTCTTTTCCAATGTGCCTGTCTACGTGGCATCTTGCTTAAGTTTGCAAATGCTTACTGCATATTCAGTAAGTTGAACTATTTTAATACGTTAAGAAACGTTAAAATTAGCTACAATGTATTTTTCTGCGAATTGCTGATTAAAGGATTTAATTTACATGTCAGATCAGAACGATAAGCTCAAACACTTGAAAACGTCTTCTATGGATCGACGCTTATCTATCGCAAAGGCATCGCTACTTGCGGGAACTCGTTGGGCAGCATCAAACGCCACTTCTATTTTTTCGAGTGAAGAAGAAAAAGAGAAAAAGCGTAAAAAAGCCATGAAAGATCAGGCTGAATATCTCGTCGCAGAAATTGGTAAATTAAAAGGTTCAATTGTAAAAATTGGGCAAATGATGGCGTTGTATGGTGAACATTTTCTACCTGAAGAAATCACCCAAGCCCTCAATACCCTTAACAATCAAACAGTCGCATTGGCATGGCCAGCCATCAAAGTCCAATTACAAAATCAACTTGGCTCAAAACTTGATGATCTCGTGATTGATCATGAGCCGCTTGGTACAGCATCTTTGGCACAAGTTCATCGTGCAAAACGTAAATCTGATGGTTTAGAACTGGTATTAAAAATCCAGTATCCAGGTGTGGCAGATGCCATCGATTCGGATATGAATCTATTCAAAAACATGCTCAAACTGACACGAATGGTTCCTCAAACCCGTGAATTTGATCAGTGGTTTGATGAAGTTCGTGAAATGATGCATCGTGAAGTAAATTATAAAATTGAAGCAGATACCACTCGCCGTTTTGCAGCACGCTTAAAAGAAGACCCACGCTATATCGTGCCGCAAATCATTGAAAGTTATTCAACACCTCAAGTACTGTGTATGACTTTTGAACGTGGTGTACCGATTAACAGCCCAGTAATGCTGTCACTTCCTCAAGAGCGCCGTAACGCCTTAGGTGAAGCATCACTTGAAATTGCCGTACGCGAAATTTTTGAATGGGGTGAAATGCAAACCGACCCTAACTTCGGAAACTATTTGGTGCGTTTGGGCAATGGTGCGGATGTACCAGATAAAATCGTACTCCTCGACTTTGGTGCGATCCGTCAGTTTGATGAGCATCTATTAGGCGTTGCGCGTAATTTGATTACCGCGGGTTACCATCACAGCTCTGAGCAAATGGTCAAAGCGATGACAGGTTATGAGTTCTTTGATGGTATTCCACAAAGTATTAAACCTGATATGGCTAAAGTCTTTTTGTTAGCGACAGAGGCATTTAGTAGCACTGAAAATAACCCAAACATCCCTGCTGGTGTTATGGACGAACAACAACGCTATGACTGGAAAAAAAGCCAATTACATAGCCGTGTGATGCAACAAGCGTCAAAATCGATGGCATCTCGCTATTTCTCAGTTCCACCTAAAGAGTTTATGTTTATTAGCCGTAAATTTATCGGTGCATATACCTTTATGACCGTCATTGAAGCAAAAACCAATGTTCGTCGTATGATTCAAAAATATCAATAATCATTCAATACAGACCTTAAAACTTGGCTGACTCAAATGTCAGCCAAGTCAATTTTAAAATAACAATACTTTTAAGCCTTTTTACTTTTCTATTCTTAATTAATTATTTAGCTATCGAATCCCACCTAATCTCGCCGTTTATCTTTGACAATCATGCATGTCATTTATGACATGGTTTTTCTATCTTTGGCATGTCAGCATTAAATAAGAACAACGCAAATGGAAAACAACAATGACCAATATGGTAAACAAGGCACAAGGATTTGGACTCTCACTTTTAACAAAAATTGCCGGAAGTGATGTACTCGATCAGTTTAAACTGCGCAAATTTGTTGAAAAATCTTTGTATCAAAGCTCAAAAGCTGGTTTTAAAACCCTGAGCCAGACACAAAAAGCATTTCAGACCAACAAAGGTGTGCATAAGCAACGTTTGCCAAATCAACAAAAATCATTATTTGATTTAAACCTGACTGAAGAACAGCAAATGACTGCTGATGCGATGCAGCAGTTTGCCACAGAAGTTTTGTATCCACTTGCTCATCAAGCCGATCAAGAGGAAAAATTTCCTGAAGCGTTATCGCAACATATCCAAGATCTAGGTCTAAATTATTATGCCTTACCTGAAGATTTGGGTGGCGTTGCAGCAGAAAAAAACATCATTAGCAATATCTTAATTGCGGAACAATTGGCTGAAGGTGACTTTAGTTTAACAGCAGGTTTACTGTCGACATTTAGCTGTATCAATGCCATCACCCAATGGGGTTCAGAATCTGTTCAAGCAACCTATTTAGCGACATTTGCAGATGATTCAACCCTCCGTGCAAGCTTTGCAGTTCAAGAGGCAACGGCGGCATTTAATCCCTATCAACTTAAAACGCAGGCGATTGCTGATGGCCAGCAGTATAAAATCAGTGGGGAGAAAACCTTAGTCCTTTTAGGTGAACAGGCAGATGTGCTGTTAGTGAGTGCCATGCTCAATGGACAGCCTGAAGTTTTTATTGTGCAACGCGACCAGAGCATTAGCGCAAAAAAAACACCTGCTATGGGTTTGAAAGCCACTGAAACGGTAACTTTAAAATTTGATCAGACCCCTGCCCAACGCTTAGGAGATCAAGATTTCAATTACACCTCATTTATCGATCTTGGCAATTTAATGTGGTGTGCCATGGCTGTTGGTACCGCAACTGCAGTCAAGAAATATTGCATTCAATATGCAAACGAACGTACAGCTTTTGGGGAGCCAATTTCGCACCGTCAAAGTGTGGCATTTATGATTGCAGATATGGCAATCGAAATTGATGCCATGCATATGCTCATCCTAAACGCAGCAAATCTAGCCGAAGCTGGCAAGCCCTTTCATCGTGAAGCCTATTTAGCTCGCGTGCTATGTGCTGAAAAATCGATGAAAATTGGGACTGATGGCGTGCAAATATTAGGTGGTCATGGCTTTACCAAAGAACATCCTGTAGAACGTTGGTATCGAGACTTACGTGCCACAGCGATTCTTCAATCTGGCTTACATGCTTAATTCAGCAAAATAAAAAACAAGGAAATGTCCATGAACTTACAAAATCCGAAAAAATTTAAATTGCTGATCGACCAAGCCCATGAAGTTGCTTTAAATGTTCTACGTCCTATTTCACGTAAATATGACAAAGCCGAACATGCCTATCCTAAAGAATTAGATATGTTATCTTCCCTCGTTGACGGTATGAATGATGGCGGTGATGGCATGAATGCAGGTGCCGCCGTCAATAAACGTGGCGACACAGACACGGGAAATAAAAACGGTGTCAATATGTCGACAGCCCTCAGTATCATCGAGATGTGCTATGGAGATACAGGCCTGTTGCTCAGCATGCCTCGCCAAGGGCTTGGAAACTCGGCTATTGCAGCAGTAGCCAATGATGAACAACTAGAGCGCTTAAAAGGAACTTGGGCCGCTATGGCTATTACGGAACCGAATTGCGGCTCTGATTCAGCAGCAATTCGGACAACAGCGACGAAAGATGGCGATGAATACATCCTCAATGGTGAAAAAATCTTTGTCACCTCGGGCGAACGTGCTGATTCAGTGGTGGTTTGGGCAACACTAGATAAAAAATTAGGTCGAGCCGCGATTAAATCCTTTGTTGTTGAAAAAGGTACACCAGGAATGACTGTAGAACGCCTAGAACATAAATTGGGTATTAAAGCTTCTGATACTGCTGCCATTAGTTTTGTAGATTGTCGTGTCCCTGCTGCAAACTTATTAGGCAATGCTGAAATTGATGTAGCAAAGGGTTTTGCTGGGGTTATGGAAACTTTTGATAATACTCGCCCACTCGTTGCTGCGATGGCTATAGGCTGTGCAAAGGCATCTTTAGAGCGAATTAAAGAAATCTTTAAAGATGAACTAGATGAGCAGTATTCAACACCGATCTTACAAAGCTCGAATATTGCTGCACAAATCTACCGTATGGAAGCAGACTGGGAAGCAGGACGTCTACTCATGCTCAAAGCCGCATGGATGGCCGACAACAAAAAACCTAACTCACGTGAAGCATCCATCGCTAAAGCAAAAGCAGGCCGTGTAGGTAATGAAATCACGTTAAAGTGTGTAGAGCTCGCAGCGGCTGTCGGTTATAACGAAGATGAATTATTGGAAAAATGGGCACGTGATTCAAAAATCCTCGATATATTTGAAGGCACACAGCAAATTCAACAATTAATCGTTGCACGTCGTGAACTGGGTAAAAGTTCAAGCGAATTAAAATAATTTTTTGCTTGAGTAATTTTAAACTTAGAGATGGATTTTTTTATAGGATCAGTCTATAAACAATCCATCTTTTTGTTTTTCGATGATTATGTTTCAAATCCGACCACTTCAAATTGAAGATAATGCAAGCATTGCCAATGTCATTCGCACAGTTTCCAAAGAATTTGGATTAGCACCTGAATCAGGATTTGCCGTTGCAGATCCAATTTTAGATGATTTATATCAAGTTTATGCGCAAGCAAATGCACAATATTGGGTTATTGAAAATCCACACGGTACAATTTTAGGTGGTGGCGGCCTTTCTCCTTTAGCTGGAGATTCAAGCATTTTAGAAATCCAAAAAATGTATTTTATGCCTGAATTACGTGGTCATGGCTTAGCCAAAGATATTTTAGAACTTTGTTTTCAATTCGCCAAAGATCATAATTTTAAAGCGTGTTATTTAGAAACTACACATACACTTGGACAAGCGGTAAAACTCTATGAAAAAGTAGGATTTCAACATTTACAAGCTCCCAAGGGCAATACAGGTCATAGCCAAGCATGCGAAATTTGGATGCTTAAAACACTTTAATTTATACTTAGATTCCATTCATACCTCTGAAAAAAGTTATAGCTTTTTCAAATAGGGATATTTCATGAGTGGATATTCTAGTTTTTTATAACTAAAGTTCTCGGGATTTGAATATCCCCACAATCTTAATAAGTACCATGTCAAGAGAGAAATACTGACACAAGTAATGCTATCTGTTTTTCTCTCTTCACTTAAATAATTATGTAATTTGAGTACATTTCCATCAATTCTTACAATTTCACTGTACAGAGCATCTTAAGAAAATATTGACCTCTAAGTCTCCAGTTCATACTATCGCTTTAGAAATTACACTTAGCCACGATTATTTTAAAGTGAACATAAATGCAGAATGTACTGAATAAAACTTGCCTTTCAACTCGTCTTTCGTCGCTCCTAAGCGCTCACAGCTTAAAGTTTTCAACTGTTATTATATCTGTAACCCTGATTTCTGGATGTTCATCACTAGGTGGTGGCTCTGTAGAAAAACGTGCAGTTAAACTTTCATCAGGGATCCAAAAGGCCTATTCAGTCAATCCTGAAACTGCAAATCGAGTGTCACCCTACATTGTGCAAACTGCCGATCAATACAACTTAGATCCTTTACTACTGGCTGCCGTTATTCGCCAAGAATCAACTTTCCGCCCTTATGTCAGTTCTCCTGCAGGTGCAGTCGGTTTAACTCAGGTGATGCCACGTTATTGGCAAGCAACATGCCCTGGGGATTTATATGACGAATTAACCAATATTAATTGTGGGTCATTTATTTTAACTAAATATAAAAATGCCGCTGGCAGCATGCCAAAAGCTTTAGCCTACTATAATGTCGGACCTACCGCTTATAACACCAATCGAAAAATGAAAAAACAAGGCAAACGTTATGCAAAACAAGTGAAGCAACATCAAAATAATTTAAAAAGTTCCTTATAATTTCTAAAAATTTAATCTTTTATTTAACCATATAGACCTAACTAAGCTTAAGAGGATAAATTTTGTTAGGTCTAATCTCTTCAATTATTTCATAGATTGACGCATTTTATCTTCATCAAAATATTGCGCAAATGATGCAATACGTTTTTCAACAATTGGATTTTTCATCAGATTTTCAGCTGCACGATTTCCCAATAGTTCAAATGCTTTACCTAGAGCATTTGTTCCTTCATTTTCTGTAACAGCTTTGATTTCAGCATTACAACGTTTAGTAAATAAATCTTGAAATAGAATAGCCATATTTTTATCAATTTTTTGTATCTCAACTGGCGTTACTTTACTATATTTAGAAATTTCTGGATGTGCTGAAAATGCCAAATAAATCCAAGCTGTTAAGTTCTGACTCTCTTTTGCTGAAATTTTATTTACCAAACATTCACTTAGTTTACCCTGATACACACCGGCTGTAGTATTGAAAGAAACAAATGCAAATAAAACTGTAGCTAATAATTTTTTTAAAAACATCTTAAATACCCTATATATTATTAAAGAGACAAACGATTTTATTATATTGATTTATTACACATTTTCATTAGCAAAACATTTTAAATGATATAAAAGAGTTCTAGACGAGTTTATTGTTGATCGGCCTTATTCTTTTTAAATATCTATCATTTCCCTGTTTTTTCTTCTGCTTTTCTTATTATTTTTTTCCCTTTTTTCACCACACATAAAAAAACACCCCCTTCGCATTGAAGGGGGTGTTTCGAATAATGAGCTGGCGATGACTTACTCTCACATGGGTAACCCCACACTACCATCAGCGCTAAGAGGTTTCACTTCTGAGTTCGGGAAGGGATCAGGTGGTTCACTCTTGCTATTG
>NZ_VPCH01000043.1:0-33268 GCF_013418285.1 Acinetobacter sp. YH12152 | reverse complement strand
GTTTGGCCAGAAAAATGAGTCGTTCTCGCTGTTCTAAACTAAGTGGTACAGAAACAATCCGAGGCATGTGTGAACATCTGTTAACTAAAAAAACCTTTTCGCATGATTAGTTATTTTTGTCAACTTAAATAAACCATTAATTTAAACGAATACTACGTGGCAAAGGAATTTTAAGGTTTTCAAAAATTTCTGGGCGCTGTTGATAGACTTGATATAAATAATTTTTAATATCTAATAGCATCTTTTCTGGCGCAACCAAAATATTTTGCCCTTCTGGGGTTAAATCTAAAGATACCGTAGTGCTCTCGCTGCGTAAAAACGGAATGACTTTTTCGATAAAGTCTTTTAATGAAATTTCCTGAATTTCATAATTGGACCAATTGTCTTTAATTAATAAACGTGCCAAACCACGATTTTGCCAAATGGCGAAGGAACGCTGACCTGTAGGTGTCGCACAAAGTGCCCAACCATCTTGATATAACGCAATCACGCCACCTTGAGCGACCATATTTTCAATAAATTGTTTATAGGTTTCTTGAGGATTGTAATTTGTAGTTTGAGTTTTAGACGCTGCCTTGCGCTGATATGGATTTCTCATAGATCACATACAATATTAAAATTATTATAGAGCGGATTTTATGTAAATCAGAAAATTTAGGCAAGCTTTTGGATAAAGAAGTTTCTATAGAAGAATATGGTGGGCGCTGACGGGATCGAACCGCCGACATTCTGCTTGTAAGGCAGACGCTCTACCAACTGAGCTAAGCGCCCTGAGCGAAGAGTAACAAAGCGAAGCCTTGTCTGAGCGCAAGAGAAAAATCCAAGATTTTTCTAAAGGCATTCTCTTGAACAGAGATTTTTAAGATAAATGGCGCAGCGGACGGGACTCGAACCCGCGACCCCCGGCGTGACAGGCCGGTATTCTAACCAACTGAACTACCGCTGCATCACGTAGTTTCTTTCGAAACACAACCTATATCTTAAAAGATATGGTGGGCGCTGACGGGATCGAACCGCCGACATTCTGCTTGTAAGGCAGACGCTCTACCAACTGAGCTAAGCGCCCTTAAAGGGTACAACAATTATATTCTTTGAAATGGCGCAGCGGACGGGACTCGAACCCGCGACCCCCGGCGTGACAGGCCGGTATTCTAACCAACTGAACTACCGCTGCATCGCAAAAAAATATGGTGGGCGCTGACGGGATCGAACCGCCGACATTCTGCTTGTAAGGCAGACGCTCTACCAACTGAGCTAAGCGCCCTCAAAAGGTCTATCGTGTAAATGGCGCAGCGGACGGGACTCGAACCCGCGACCCCCGGCGTGACAGGCCGGTATTCTAACCAACTGAACTACCGCTGCACTTACACAATGTCGCTATTGTGGTTCAAACGAATTAAGATTTAAAGTGGCGCAGCGGACGGGACTCGAACCCGCGACCCCCGGCGTGACAGGCCGGTATTCTAACCAACTGAACTACCGCTGCACTCTAAATATCTTAACGCTGAAAAGGTTTGGTGGGCGCTGACGGGATCGAACCGCCGACATTCTGCTTGTAAGGCAGACGCTCTACCAACTGAGCTAAGCGCCCTTTTCAAAACATGTTCATCGTTTGATGAGGTGCATTATAGAGAATCCTCACGGTCTGTCAAACGCTTTTCTAACTCTTTTCCACTTTTTCTGTTTGAGTGATTAAAAAATAAGTTATATTGCGGAAAAATCAGTATTTTTGAACATTTTTTAGCTATAAACCTGTAAATTTATTACTAAAAATATGACTTATATTCTGCATCATTCACATAAAAAACAGTTTTTCGCGTGGACTCATAGCTAATCATTCAGCGAACCGACGATTAATTCACCACACACTGCATTCTAAAACACCCTAGTGTACAAAATACATTCAAACACGATTTTCTGTTAGTTTGCGAGCATTAGTCCTGACAAAAGTCCTGACAAAAAAACGCCTTTCAAACTCACTTTAATTTTTCAAATCTTTGTTTTGATGCCATGAACTTCGTTTTTCATGGCTTGTGCTTTTAACGACGTGTTCAATGTTCAGTGATGTAAACCAGCGCATTTAATGGAATCAATTGATAAAGTTCTACAACATCGCTGTTTCGCATGCGAATACAACCATGTGACATCGGTATACCCATAGGCTCGCGATCTGGTGTGCCATGAATATAAATATAACGTTTATAAGTATCACAGCCCTCACCTGCATTAAAGCCGGGTTCTAAACCACTAAGCCATAATATTCGAGATAATATCCAATCCCGATCAGGGTGTGATGCAGCAAGTTGCTCGTCGTAAACCTCTCCGGTCCACTGACGTGCTTTAAAAACTGCATTTTGAGGTTGTTTTCCACCAAACTTTTCAGCCACTTGATGCCAGCCTCGTGGCGTCTTGCCACTATTTTCCTGCTCACCAATGCCATTTTTACCCGATGAAATGAGGTAAAACTTATTTAGCTTCGGCAAAGTTAAAGTTTGATCTTTCAAGTTAATCAGGATATCTGCTTGATCTTGGGTATATTCAGACATGCTCTTGCTCTTTCTGCTTATCTTTATCTTGTGGTTGTGTCTGCGGCGATGTTTCAATAGTCCGCATCTGATTTGGCTCTGGTCGTGTCCATAACCAAATACCAACGATCAACATGGTTAAGTCAGTGAAAATCTTGACGGCAATCGGTGCTGATGTAAAAAGCATAATCAGACCACTCACAAACATCATGATCGATGCAAACCATTTTGCTTTGCGTGGGACTGTGCCATTTTCGCGCCAAGCGCGTAAGGTTGACCCATATTTAGGATGATTCAACAACCAAGCATCCATTTGAGGCCAACCTTTTGAAGCCGCCCATGCAGCTAATATTAAGAAGACTGTCGTGGGCATTCCCGGCAATAAAGCCCCTATAAAGCCTAAAATGACAAAGACAACCACTAAGCTTCGCCAAAACAACGTCTTCATACCGCTACCCTGAACTTTCAATTCAGGTAGTATAAGATGTTTTTAACAATTATCCGTTGTTATTCTGCATTATTCGAAAGGTTTCAATATGGCTGTAACCCCGACAACGTCGTCTTATTTTGAGCCATGGTTGCAATTTAAACAGCCCTTAGTTCGCCAATTAGCTTTCTGTATTGCTAGCCCAAATATTCTGCAGCAAATTCCCAATGAACTCGAAATCCGCTATCCCTTTCATTTTCATCCAAACGAGCTTTGGCAAAAACATTTTGAAGCCTACCTTCCCCGTTTAAAAGAACTCGAACAACACCCAAGTGCATTAGTAGAATTTTTACAAAAATTAAAAAGTACTCGCCTTGGTTTACGTTTCGAAATGTTTATATGGTTTTGGCTTCTCGATCACCCATACCATCCCTACCAGTTACTCGGACATAGCATTCAAAAAATTGACGGCCCTCGTACAGTAGGTGAACTCGATTTTGTTTTAAAAAATACCGAAAGTGGTGAAGTTGAACATTGGGAAGTGGCTTTAAAATATTATCTAGCCGAGCGTGATTTTCAATTACCTTATTGGTATGGCTTAAATCGTAGTGATACTTTGGCTCGAAAGCTCAATCATTTCACCCAAAAACAATTCCAATTTGATGAAGCACTTGGGCAGCAGATTCAACAGCGCTATTGCGTTTTAAAAGGTCAATTATATTTACCTATTCAGCGTACCAACACATTGCCAAACTGGGTCAATCCTGCGCGCAGAATAGGTCAATGGGGACACGCTATTCCATCCACAAGTCAAGGCTATTATCGCTTACAACGACATGAATGGATCTGCGTGCAGCAGCAACCCACAAGTGAAACCGCTCATTGGTGGACAGATGGCCTGTATAAAAAAAGCAGTGATGAAAGCTATTATATGTATAGACAACCACGCTTGGTTTTACCGCAAATCACTTAAAATAACGGAAGGCGAAATTTGTAGTTTAGTAGAAATTACATTAATTTACTTAATCACCATAAAAACCACCTACTGTTTAATACGGCCATTTTTTAATCTAAATCTCACATCAGAATAATTTATTCCTCTAAAAATTATTCTTTCATAATGGAGAATACAGTCAATGAAAAAAATTCTAGCTGCATCACTTATGGTCGCTTTTATACTGACAGGTTGTAATACAGTAAAGGGTATGGGTCAAGACGTATCTAAAGCTGGAGATGCGGTAACCAATACTGCAGAGAAAACTTCAGAAGAAATTCGCCGCAATTAATTTATTTCCCAAGATTTTATAAAAGAGCCCTATTTTTTTAATAGGGTTTTTTACGTCTAAATTTCCCTTCGCTTGTTGATTCGCCTATTATATTGCGACATTTTTGACTTCTGTATTTAGCATGACCTCAACAGCAACTCTTGATCTCAGCCTAGAACTACTGCGCCAACCGTCGGTGACACCGATTGACCATACCTGCCAGAACATTATGGCGGATCGTTTAGCCAAAATTGGCTTTAACATTGAAAATATGCGTTTTGATGATGTAGATAATCTTTGGGCACGTAAAGGGACTGAAGCACCAGTATTTTGCTTTGCAGGTCATACGGATGTAGTACCTACGGGTAACTTGGATGCATGGGGTTCTGACCCATTTCTTCCTGAAATTCGCGACGGTAAACTGTATGGTCGTGGCAGCGCAGATATGAAAACCGCGTTGGCAGCTATGGTTGTTGCTTCAGAACGTTTTGTTGCAAAGCATCCAAATCATAAAGGTTCGATTGCATTTCTTATTACCTCTGACGAAGAGGGTCCTTCGATCAACGGGACTGTCAAAGTTGTTGAAACTTTAGAAGCGCGTAATGAAAAAATGACTTGGTGTTTGGTGGGTGAACCATCTAGCACCAACACACTTGGCGATATTGTTAAAAATGGTCGTCGTGGTTCGCTAAATGCGAATTTAACGGTTAAGGGTAAACAAGGGCACGTTGCTTACCCACATCTAGCGGTCAATCCAATCCATACAGCATCAAAGGCACTGGCTGAACTTTGCGATACCGTGTGGGATAATGGCAACGAATACTTCCCCGCAACATCTTTTCAAATTTCCAATATCAATGCCGGTACAGGCGCAACCAACGTTGTTCCGGGCACGATGAATTTACTCTTTAACTTCCGCTATTCAACAGAAGTGACGGCGGACGAACTCAAAGCACGCACCTTGGAAATTCTAGATCGTCATGGCGTTGAATATGATATCTCTTGGACCTTATCTGGTCTTCCATTCCTCACCCCTGTCGGTGAGTTAGTGAATGCCGCACGTGATGCCATTCGAGATGTTACAGGGACTGAAACAGAACTTTCGACCAGTGGTGGTACTTCTGATGGTCGATTCATTGCACCTACAGGTGCGCAGGTGCTTGAATTGGGTGTTTTAAATGCCACGATTCACCAAATCAATGAACACGTCAATGTGGCAGAACTGGAGCCACTTTCTGAAATTTACGAAAAGATTTTAGAAAACCTGTTGGCTTAAATATTCCCTGCATAGTCAAAAAAAAGGAACTCCATTGAGTTCCTTTTTTTATATCGCGTTTTGCAAATATTAAGCCGCTTGAAGCCCAATACTGTTTTGAATATTGGCTAAATTTGGAATATGAAATACCTGATCGGCCAGGCGTACATATTGGAAAATATTGGCGTCTTTCACAGCTTTTTCTTCATCAACCACTTCAGAAATACGCAGACGAATGGTTTTCGGCATTTCATTACACATCAGTGCAAAACGCTGTCCAACATCATCACCTTCAATCACCAAAGCCACGCCCTGATTTTTTGCAGGATCATTGACCGAGAAAACAGGCAATTTCAATTCATGCCATTCAACAAAAGGAACCTTGGTTGCACTATCGAGCGCTGAAAGCACAATATTTTGTGGCAACAACATTGGCTCTTTACCATGACAATCAATGATATACGCATCTATAAAACCGGTAGAAACCGTAATAAGATGTTGCAGTTCCTGTTGATCAATTTTATCGCTGACAACCTGAGAAACAGTATTTTGGCTCATAGATTACCCCTGCTTTTCTGCAATTAAAGCTTCAATATTGGCAAGCAATTCAGCTTCTTGGAATGGTTTACCCATATAGTGAGTCACACCTAAGCTAAATGCACGCTCACGATGTTTTTCACCTGTACGCGATGTAATCATAATGATTGGCAAGTCACGGTGAATGTCGTGGTGACGGACTAAGTTAGTCACTTCGAAACCATCCATACGTGGCATCTCAATATCAAGTAGCATCAAGTCTGGACGGACATTTTCAAGCTGTTCAATTGCATCCACACCATCTTTCGCGGTCACGATGTCATAACCTTGACGTTCAAGTAAGCGTGAAGTCACCTTACGTACTGTCACCGAGTCATCGACAATCATCACTAAACGACGTGCATTGGATTGACGGCCCAAATCACGCTGTTCAGCTGAATGTTTAACACGCTGCGTAGTTTGAATTTGACGTGCAATATTTTGCCCATCCAAAATCAAACATACATGACCATCACCTAGAATCGTGGCACCTGCAATCGCGGCCACACTGGTAAATTGTTGACCAATTGGTTTCACCACGATTTGAGAACGTGAACCCACCAGCTGATCTACCAATAAAGCAATGGTTTGACCACTGTTGCCTTTTATTAGCAATACAGGCAATGAATGGCCAACATTATTTAAACGTGGAATTGGCTGATTACCCACAAACTCTGATAGATAACGTAGTTTGTAATTGGTGTTGTCAATTTTAAACACGTCATCCTTACTATTGAAGTAAGTTTCGAGTGCCGTAGGTGCAATACGGACAATACGTTCAATTTGCGCTAATGAAATCGCATATTGCTGATCGCCCGCTTTCACCATCAAGGCATCGCTGACCGCTACCGTCGTTGGTACACGAATCGTAAAGGTCGTCCCTTTACCTAACTCAGACTCAACGGAAACATGACCACCCAAGGCTTTAATTTCACTTTGCACCACATCCAGACCAACACCACGACCCGAAATTTGCGTTACCGATTGTGCCGTTGAGAAACCTGGATGGAAGATCAATTGCAAGATTTCTTGTTTATCGAGGAACTGATCCGCTTTGATTAAACCAAGTTTTAAGGCTTTGTCTTTAATTTTGGTTTCATCAATCCCTTTACCATCATCACTGAAAGACACCAGTACATCAGTACCCTGACGACTAATGTTCAAGACGATGCTACCTACTTCTGGCTTTTTCAAAGCCAAACGGTCAGCAGTATCTTCTAAACCATGGTCGACCGCATTACGCAGCATATGTTCAAATGGTGTCACCAAACGCTCTAAGATCGTACGGTCCAGTTCACCTTCTGTATTTTGAACAATCAATTCTGCAGGACGGTTCAAGGTCGAAGAGGTTTGACGCACAATACGTTGTAAACGTGGTAACAAACGATCAAATGGCACCAAACGGGTACGCATCAGACTTTCTTGAATTTCTGACTGAATACGTGATTGTTGTAATAACAGACCTTCCGCATCACGGATTTTTTCTGCCAAAGTACTCTTGAAGTCAACCAAATCCGACGCAGATTCGGCTAGAGATTTTGACAATTGGTTAATCGATGAATATTGGTCCATCTCCAATGGGTCGAAATCCGCATAGCGTGAATTTTCAGAACCATGTTTGGCAATAATTTGTGACTCAAGCTCACCATCCATTCGACGTAACTGGTCAGCAAGTCGCTTAATTGCTAACTCCATTTCATTCAAGGTATTGCCTAGCTGACCTAAGTCCATCTCAATACGTGAACGGTTAATCGAGTTTTCGCCTGACAAGTCAATCATCTTCTCGACGAGATCAGCCGAGATACGAATCATCTCATTACTGTTATCAGAAGAATTAGCTTCAGACCATTCACCCAACATAGATGGAGGTTCAACACCATCACCTTGAATAAATTCAAAGCCTTTACTGACAATACCTTGTTCTAATTCTGCAACACGGTTTGGCAATTGAACCGTAACATCCACATACTGAATGGATTCTAGGCTCAATTTGATGCTATCAAAATTACTATAGTCGTGGTTGAAGATCGCTTCTTTTAACCATGCCAAGGTCGTTTTGAGTAAGCCGTCATATGCATTTGAGTTGAAATGATGAACCGCGAAATGCTCAAACGTCGTCTCAAGTTGATACGCAATTGCGGCAACAGGTTCATTTTCAACCATACGCGCACCACCCTTAATACTGTGGGCAGCACGTTGTAATTGAAGCAATACGTTACGGTCACTACGTTGTTCAGTCCATTGATTTAATAATTGAACGGCTTGTTCAAGAATTTCCTCAGACTCTTCAAGGAAGGTTTCTTCCATGACAGAACGTAGATCGTCATCTGGATGCTCAACATGTTCAGCAACCGCATGTTCAAGATGTTCAACAGCAGACTCAGTGTGAGCAGTCGTTTGAGCTTCAACCACTGCTTCTGCAGTGTCTTCAGCAACATCCATCGGCTCTGACACCGATACATCTGGTTCTACTGCTGTTTGTTCAGTTTCAGCAGAAATAGGGGCCGAAGCCAATGCAACAGCTTCTGAACGCTCTCCTGCCACAATTGACTGAATATTCTTGAGAATATCGATGACATTATTCGCTGGGTAGTCGATCCCTTGGTCACGAATGGTTTGAATACGATCTGAAATATCATCCTGCACTAAACGAATAATTTGAATTAACGCAGGCGTAATCGAAATTTGTTGACGAATAATGCGCTCATAAATCGATTCTAATTCATGCGAAATTAAACCCACATGAGATGCGGCAATCATATTTGCACCACCTTTTAGGGTATGCAAATAACGCATTAAATTATTCAAAGCTGAAGTATTTGTCTGATCACGTGTCCAAGTACTGAGGTCTTGGTCAATCCCCACCAATAATTCTTCTGCCTCTTCAATAAAGATCCCTAAAAGATCTTCATCAAAGTCATTATTCGCATCCGCCGCTTGCATCTGTTGATGATCAAGTTGGATACGCTGACTTAATTGTGCAAAGTCTACTGCTGTTGTATTTGGAACAGCGGCTTTATCTTCTGCAGTGGCAACAGGTTCGGCAACGATATTGGCTTCTTGTGTAGTCGTTGCTGCAACTGCTTCAATGTCTTGTTGAACAAATGCAGCTAGCTCATTTAAGAAACGCTGAACCTCTTCACTTAACACCACACGCTGACCCGCAGCTAAAGTGTCAAATAAGTGAATAAACTCTTGATGTGCTTGCGCAAATAACTCATATCCATAATCAGCATGGAGCAATTCAGGCTTTTCAATTAAAGACTGATACGCTGCACGCATTTGAGTCGTGAAATCATGGATACCAACAGACGCACGATTATCCGTATGTTCAATCAACTCTAAAGCTTGTTGACTGAGCTGTTGAATATAGTCTGGGAATTCAGCTAGAGCACGTTTATCAAACTCAAATTCAGCATCTAATAACTGATCAATATTTAATTCGATTAGTTTAGAAACCAAACCTTGCGGATTATCTTCAGGCGCCAATTGATCTTGGCTTGCAAAACCATAATCATCCCAAGCGGCTTTGAAGGTTTCATAAATAGAGGCAAGATTTGCCTTATCCCCTGAACGGAGCACGTGTAAATAATCACGAACAAATTCAGCATATTGAATCAATAAAGCAGTTTCTTTCGAGCTCGATACGATTTCGTCTTGCAATAAGGTTTTGAATAAATTTTCAACTTTTGAACTGGCTTCAAAAATCTCTTCGATTTGTGCCATCGACGAACTACCACGTAAGGTGTGTAGCGCGCGAATCAAGCCATTATAGTCTTGTGATTTACTATCATCAGATTGGAGGAACTGATCAATCGTTTGTAGATGTTCTTCAGCTTCTTCAATAAAAATGCTCACAGTCTCTTCGACCAGTGATGCATCTGCATCCACTTGCTCAAGATTTGTTTCTGATTCGGCCACTGCATCGATCGTGCTTTCAACTACTTCCACATGTTCTGTAGTTTCAACTTCAGTCAGCTCTAAACCAGTGACAGCATCTTCAGATTTTAATTGATCTGCCAGTTTTAATAATTCTTCGAGTGCAGGCTCAAGGCTAATATTTTGTTGTAATTGTTGCCCCATTAAAACCAATGGACGTAAGTCAACATCCAATTCGGCAACATTTTTAAACCGTGGATAGAGCTTATATTGATAAACATTTAAAACTGTTTGTGCAAACTTTTGAACGGTTGGCGTTAACTGTACTGAACCTGCAATAACACGATTCAGCGTATCTTCCACTGCCCATGCAGTTTCACCCGCCGATTTTGCCCCGACCATACGACCTGAACCTTTCAGGGTATGGAAATGACGACGAATCGTCGTTAAAGTGTCTTTATCTTGTGGATTTTCCAACCAAGTTGTAAATAAACCCGCCAGTTCTTCAAAGATTTCTTCTATTTCTTCAACAAAAATCTCTAAAATTTCTGCATCTTGATCAAGATAACTATCTTCAGGAAGCGTAGTTGTTTCAACTAAATTTTTTAATATTTCTTTCATAGCTAAGGCTTCTTATGTTTTGCCACCAAGAAGGTTGCTCAAACTTAATTGTAACCATCACCTAAGACTTAACTGTGACGTTAAGTTCACCTTATCGATGTGTTATCTGTAATCGGTGCAGTACCCTAGCCGTAGCTAAGGTACTGCAGGTTTGCGCCTGACTTACTCTGGGAGTTTAAAGTCAGATACAGATTCACGTAATGATTCAGCCATGTTCGCCAATTCAGATACCGAACGTGCAGTATCAAATGTTGCACTGGTGGTTTGCGAGGTAATTTCTTGTACAACGTTCATCGTTGTCGCAATATGACCTGCAGAAGCAGACTGAAGTTTTGCAGCATCCGAAATGTTTGCAATCAGTTTCGCCAAGTTACTCGATACAGACTGAATTTCATCCAGTGCTACCCCGGCATCCTTAGACAAGTTCGCACCACGTACAACTTCCGAGGTCGTTTGTTCCATCGAAATTACAGCTTCGTTGGTATCCGTTTGAATAGTTTTTACCAAGCCTTCAATCTGCTTGGTTGCAGACGCTGAACGTTCCGCAAGACGCTGTACCTCATCCGCTACCACGGCGAAACCACGACCTGCCTCACCTGCCATCGACGCCTGAATTGCTGCGTTTAATGCCAAGATGTTTGTTTGGTCGGCAATATCGTTAATCAGTGCGACAATGTTACCAATCTCTTGAGAAGACTCACCCAAACGTTTAATACGTTTTGAAGTTTCCTGAATCTGTTCACGAATCGTGTCCATACCTTCAATTGAACGGTTTACGACATCTGCACCGTTTGCAGCAATTTGTACAGAACGTTCTGCTACAACAGCTGATTCTTCAGCGTTCGAAGATACTTGGTCAATCGACATTGCCATTTCGTTAATCGCGGCAGATGCACCAGCAATCTCTTGCGCCTGATGTTCAGATGCTTCTGCAAGCTGGTTGGTAATACCCTGCGTATTCGCCGTATATTGCGCAACTTCTTGAGAAGTTTCTGTAATACGCGATACAAGGTCACGTAATTGGTCGATTGCGAAGTTAATCGAGTCGGCAATCGCACCAGTAAAGTCTTCAGATACCGTCGCATACGAACGTAAGTCACCGTCTGCAAGATCGGCAATTTCATCGAGTAAACGTAAAATCGCGTTCTGGTTACGGTCATATTCTTCTTGAAGACGAGTTACACGGAATTTATCCGATTGACCACGTAAAGAAAGAAGTTTGAACACACAGATCAAGAAGGCAGTTAAAGCAAGAATCAACAGTACCGCAGGTAAAATGGTTTTCAGACCAGTACTAGAAGACAATTGATTTAGGTTACCCAACAATTTGTCTGACTCAGCAAAAATTTGTGAAGATGCTTTACGTACGTTCACAATTTGCGTTGAGTTTTTCAAAATCGTCGCAGCCGCTGATTTCAATACGTCATCATATTCAGCTTTAATACCTTCAAGTGACTCACGTAATTCAGGGCTTTCAATACGTTGTACACCAAGCTCTGTACTACCATCCAATTGAGCATTTAAGTACAAACCGAAGGTTTCAGTATCGGCACTGAAGTCATCCGCAGACTCACGTGAGCTATCAGAACCTGAAAGTACCGAACTGATCGAACGTAAAATACGTTCTGCAATGAATACTTGGTTTTTCGCAATAACCACCTGGTTCGAAGGCATGTCTTGACGTGCCATTTGGTCGACCATCAAGTTATATTCAGCCTGAATCCCCGGAATGGTTTCACCAATCGCGATGTTCGTGTCATATAACTTGTTAATGATTTTTTGTTGCGAAGTAATCAAGTCAATACTTTTTGAAACTTCAGCCCACTGCGTATCTACAGATTTCAGCGCATCGGTATTTGCATGAATATCTTTTACAGTTTCTAAGTTTTCTTTGAACGAATCTTGAGAAGCAATTAATTTTTTCATTGCATCTTCAGTACCTGAAGCAGTTGCCTCAGTTGCTTGACGCGAAATTGTTTGCGAAAGAAGACGGAGTTCACCCAAACTTTGCGTTAATTGGTTACCGCGAGGAACGCTATAGAATAGGTATAATAAAATGATCGTTGCCAGTACTAATGAACCAATCGCACCATAAATAAATGGTTTGGATTTTTCACTATCACCAAAAACTCGAGATAATTGATCTGTCTGTGATTGCAGTTTTGCCAGAAAAGCATTACCGCCTTTACGACCACTGGTGCTTTCACCCGTATTTTTCTTTTTAAGTTTAAAG
Organism: Acinetobacter sp. YH12152; assembly: GCF_013418285.1. NCBI lineage: Bacteria > Pseudomonadati > Pseudomonadota > Gammaproteobacteria > Moraxellales > Moraxellaceae > Acinetobacter > Acinetobacter sp. YH12152. The sequence continues at coordinate 20,487 of NZ_VPCH01000043.1, read as the reverse complement.
CCCATTCAGCTTCTCCCCGATTACGCCTTCTTTCGTTCGTGCGCGACAATTAATTTATAAATTTTATAGATGCGTTCATGTATTTTGGATTTTGCAGTAAACGACTGAAGAGAAATACATTCCACTGCTGGTTATGCTGGTGGAAATACCCCTGACAATATTCCTGTAAATTTCGATCCAACTCATTATGTTTAGAAAAATAACTTTTCTTATTAAAGTGTTGAATACCCAAAACTTGATCGACTACCAAACCGACATAATGGTCATTATGACTAATACATAAAACTTTTTGAGTGGATGAAAAACTACTTCGATGACCGGTTATATATTGTGCTAGGTCAGACAAAGAAAGTAAGCGTCCCCGAATATTGGCTAGTCCCATCACCCAAGGTTGGGTATTGGGAACTGGCGTATATTTTGGTGGGTAGATCACTTCAGCTACTTCACCTAAAGGAGCAACGTAATATTGCCCCATCATCTCAAAAGCAATGCCTGACCATCGGTTTACTTCATTTTCAGTGGAAACATAATTTTTGTTTCCTCGTTTTGCGATTCGAAGTAATTCGATAAATCCATTTGCTGCCATAGAGCTTTATCCTGCATTGAGGTGTTGCTTAATCACATCAATTAATTGTTTTTCGTCTACAGGTTTAGTTAGATAATCAGAAGCACCTTGGCGTTTACCCCAAACACGGTCAGTTGCCTGATCTTTGGTACTTACAATGACAATCGGAATATGTTTGGTGGTCGCACCACGTGCAATTTGACGTGTTGCTTGGAAACCATTCACACCCGGCATTACCACATCCATTAAGACCAAGTCTGGTAACTCAGCTTGAGCCATTGTCACCCCATCTGCCCCATTTGAAGCTTCAATCACTTCAAATCCGTGTTTACCTAAAATTTCTTTAAAACGGAAAGTTTCTGTTGGTGAATCATCAACGATTAGGATACGTGCCATGCTTTTTCCCCAAAAAAATAAAAAATCTAATTAAGCTGTAACGTGATTACGGATTGCATTCAGCAATTCATCTTTACTGAATGGCTTCGTTAAGTATTCATCCGAACCCACAACACGACCCTTCGCCTGATCAAATAAACCGTCTTTACTTGAAAGCATAATCACAGGAATGTTTTGATAATTTTGAGAGTTTTTAATCAGGGCACAAGTTTGATAGCCATCAAGACGTGGCATCATAATATCGACAAATACGATATCTGGATTCGCATCTGCAATTTTTGAAAGTGCTTCAAAACCATCTACAGCAGTGACGACTTCACATCCTTCACGCTGAAGCAGCGTTTCGGCCGTACGACGAATGGTTTTTGAATCATCAATTACCATGACTTTTAGATTTTGGAATTTATCGTCCATTTATTGACCCTACCCATTGAGGATGTACAAACAATTAAGTTAGCAGCATTATTATTTACAAGTTGTGAACATTTTTAACATATCTTTACTTGCGTTTTCAATGAACATTTTCTGCGCAAACACACAAGATTTCTTGTTTTTATTAACTGCTTCACACTTTCCGATGACCAACGATTTTTTTTTAACTTGGAATAGTATTTAATTGTCTTAATTAAGCATATTATAGCAAGATTATTACTTTAAAATAAGTAATTTAGTCAACTTTAAACTGGGGAGTACAAGGTTGAGTCCGTTTACAAAAAAAATTCACTTGATTGGCCTTAAACATTTCTCAAAAAAAGTCATTCTGACGACTTGTTTACTGGCTTATACCCCGCTTTTATTTGCTGCACCAACCAATACGCAGCAACCACAAAAGGCGACTTGGTATCGTTACTATGACAGTAAAGGCATAGCAAACATCAGTACCAATGTGACACCAAATCACATCCGCTATGGTTATGAAGCACTTGATCAAAATATGCAAGTGATTAAACGTAACCGCCCCTACAATGCTGAAGCGGACGTTAGACAAGCTCCTCAGCGTGCTGCCCAAGCACGTCAGCAAGCTTCAGATATCAAACTTAAAAAAGCCTATACCAATAGCCGAACTGCGGCCATTAAAAAGCGTGATGCACTGACTGGTATACGTAAACAGATCGTGTTTGAACAAGAACAATTAAAACAATTACAAAATGATCGTGTATTATTTGTTCGCCAAGAACGTGAACATTTTCGAAAAGGTGAAACCGTTCCGGCAAAATTAAAAACAATGTTGGATAATAATCAAAAAAATATGGTGGCGAAAAAAGAATACATTCAATCGTTACAAACTCGCTATCGAAATACAGAAGCTGAATACGACAGAATTATTACGCGTTTAAAAGCGATGGAATAAACTTGTTATTCAATTGCTTTTGTAGACCGCTGATATAAGGACCATTATGCAATCTGCACAGCAATCATCCCCATTTTTAAAGCTTAGCCTGCTTTGCATAAGCCTGACTTTGGCTGCATGTCAAAAAGAAGATCCGCAGCAAAGTGTAAAACCAGAAAATAAGATTGAATTAATTCAACAAGATCTGGTGACGATCGAACAAGGCAACGCCATTTCAAAAACTGCCTTTACAGGTACCATTCGGGCGGTCAATCAGAGCAGTATTCAAGCCCAAGTCACTGCGACTGCAACCAATGTTAATGCAGAGGTCGGGCAACGTGTCAGCAAAGGCCAAGTGTTAGTGCATTTAAATAATCAAGACAATGCAGCACGTCTTGCTCAATCTCAAGCGAACCTCGCATCCACGCAAGCTCAAGCCAATCAAGCTAAACTGATGATGGAACGTAAACAGCGCTTGCTAAATCAAGGCTTTATTTCCAAAGTAGAGTTTGAACAAAGTCGTGTCGATTACCAAGCTCAAATGGAAAATGTTCGCGCCCAACAAGCCAATGTCGATATTGCACGTAAAGCCAATCAAGACGGCACCATTTATAGCCCTATCCAAGGCGTGATTACCAAGCGTGATGTTGAACCGGGACAAACGGTTGCTGCCGGACAAACCCTTTTTGAAATCGTCAATCCAGACCAATTAGAAATTCAAGCCAAATTACCAAGTGATCAGCAAGCAGCGCTGAAAATTGGACAAAAGATTGAATATAGCATCCAAGGTAATAGCAATTTACTCACAGCACAAATTAGCCGGATTTCACCGATTGCCGATCAAGCCAGTCGTCAAATTGAATTTTTTGCAGCCCCAAATGAAACTATTACTTCATTAAGTATTGGTGCTTTTGTCGAAGGTCACATCTTAGGCACGGATAATATTTCAGGCCAAAAAATTCCACTCGACACCATTCAAAGTTTAAAAGACCAACCTTATGTCTGGGTCATACGTCAAAATAAAATTGCCAAAGTACCTGTACAAATTTTGAATCAGAGTTATAGCAACAACACCGCGATTGTTCAGGGCTTACAAAATAGCGATCTGATCAGCCGAATTAAATTTAATGATTCAGATATCAAACAAGATGTAAGTATCAGCCAAAATTAAAAGAATAAGGCAGGACAGTTGTTATGTGGTTAACCCGAATTAGTGTGAAATATCCTGTTTTCACCATCATGATGATGTTCTGTCTGATGGTGCTAGGACTCGCTTCTTGGCAACGTATGGGCGTTGAGGAATTTCCTGATGTCGACTTCCCTTTTGTTGTGGTCTACACCAACTATCCAGGTGCTTCTCCTGAGTCTGTCGAATCTGAAATCACTAAGAAACTTGAAGATCAGATCAATACCATTTCTGGCCTCAAGCAAGTGATTTCACAGTCCAGTGAAGGTTTATCCACGGTCATTGTCGAATTTAATCTAGATGTCTCATCCTCGGTAGCTGCACAAGATATTCGAGATAAAATTGCACCAGTAACCGCACAATTTCGTGATGAAATTGATGACCCGATTGTAGAACGCTACGACCCTACTGCCAGTGCGATTATGTCGATTGTTTTTGAATCGAAGGACATGTCTTTACGTGATTTGAGTTCCTATCTGAATCAACGGATTGTACCACAACTTAGAACAGTTCCTGGTGTCGGTACGGTCAATTTATTGGGCGATGCGCAGCGACAAATTCGAATACAAGTAAATCCACAAAAATTACAAAGTTTCGGGATTGGGATCGATCAAGTTATAAACACCTTAAAATCTGAAAATATTGAAGTTCCGGGAGGAACTTTAAAACAAAAGAACTCAGAATTGGTGGTCGAAATTAAATCTCGAGTTATTCATCCAAACTCATTCGGAGATTTAGTGGTTGCCAATAAAAATGGCGCGCCGATTTATCTCAAACAAATTGCCGAAATAGAAGATAGTCAAGCCGAAATGGAGTCGAGTGCCTATCTGAATGGCAAAACTGCCGTTGCTGTCGACATTCTGAGAAGTTCGGACTCTAATGTGATTGAAGTAGTTGATAATACCCGTAAAACCTTAAGTAAAATTCAACAGCAATTGCCGCAGGGCACGACCGCAGAAATTGTGGTTGATTCATCTAAAGGTATTCGTGGCAGCATTAAAGATGTAGCACGTACCATTATTGAAGGTGCTGTACTTGCGGTCTTCATTGTTTTGTTATTTCTCGGCTCATTTCGTTCGACAGCCATTACAGGTTTAACCCTACCGATTTCACTGCTGGGTACCCTCACCTTTGTTTGGATTTTTGGTTTTACCATCAACATGATGACCCTACTGGCTCTCTCACTAAGTATCGGTCTACTCATTGATGATGCCATTGTGGTACGCGAAAATATTGTCCGCCATGCCGATATGGGCAAAGACCATGTCACCGCAGCACTCGACGGTACAAAAGAAATTGGTTTAGCTGTATTGGCCACGACCTTGACCATTGTTGCCGTATTTTTACCTGTGGCATTTATGGGCGGTATTATTGGGCGTTTCTTCTATCAATTCGGTGTAACCGTCAGTACCGCTGTACTAATTTCGATGTTTGTGAGTTTCACCCTTGACCCGATGTTGTCTGCTCACTGGGCAGAGCGCCATGATCCAAATAAAAAGCCCGGCAAAATAAAACGCTTTTTTAACTGGATTTCGGGCAAACTCGACAACCTAAGCCATCATTATGAAAAATTACTCAAGCTTGCTTTAAAGTTCCGTCTCATTACCCTTTTAATCGCCGTCGCATCATTATTTGGTGCATTGGGTTTATCCAAACTGATCGGAACTGAATTTGTACCGGTACCAGACAAAGGTGAAATTCGGATCAAATTTGAAACACCAGTTGACGCAACCCTTGAATATTCACAGGCGAAGCTTAAGCAAGTCGATCGTATCATTCGCCAGCATCCAGAAGTCAAAGCCACTTATGGTGCCATTAATAGTGCCACTGATCGCGGTAAAAACCATGCCAGCATTCGTGTCACCGTTTCACCACGTACAGAGCGTAGTCAAACCTTAACGGATCTCAACAATGAATTCCGTACCCGTTTAAAACATGTGGCAGGAATTACTATTACCTCGATTGCCTCAGCTGATGAAACAGTATCGGGCGGTCAAAAGCCGGTTATGATCTCGATTAAAGGCCCAGACTTAGATGAGTTACAACGCATTTCTGACCGATTCATGAAAGAAATTTCGAAAGTCGACGGTATTGTCGACTTAGAAAGCTCACTCAAAGAACCTAAACCGACATTAGGTGTACATATCAATCGTGTTTTAGCCAGTGATTTAGGTTTATCCGTCAATCAAATCGCCAATGTATTACGCCCTCTACTTGCGGGGGATAATGTAACAACGTGGAAGGATGATAAAGGCGAAACCTATGATGTAAATTTACGACTCACTGAAGATCAGCGTCGACTGCCAACAGACATTCAAAGCATGTACATCACATCACAAAAAACCGATGCCACAGGCTTACCTATCTTGGTTCCATTGGCAAGTGTGGCTAGCTTTGAAGAAACATTGGGTGCTTCACAAATTAACCGTCGTGATCTAGCACGTGAAGTGATGGTTGAAGCCAATACGGCAGGTCGTCCCGCAGGTGATATTGGTGCCGAAATCAATGAGATCGAGAAAAACTTCGACTTGCCACCGGGTTATAGTTTTGTCACGCAAGGTGCCAATAAAGATATGGCTGAATCTGCGGGTTATGCAATGACGGCGATAACTCTCTCCATTGTATTTATTTATATTGTTTTGGGTTCACAATTTAATAGCTTCATTCACCCTGCAGCCATTATGGCTTCATTGCCCTTATCATTGATTGGGGTGTTCTTGGCCCTATTCTTATTTAATTCAACCATGAACCTCTTTTCCATTATCGGGATTATTATGCTCATGGGCTTGGTGACAAAGAACGCAATTCTACTCATCGACTTTATTAAAAAAGCTATGGATCATGGTGTAGATCGTTATGACGCAATTATTGAAGCAGGTAAAACCCGTTTACGCCCCATTTTAATGACCACCAGCGCAATGGTGATGGGTATGGTTCCGCTTGCACTTGGTCTGGGTGAAGGCGGTGAACAAAGCGCGCCAATGGCACATGCCGTGATTGGTGGTGTGATTACCTCTACCTTACTGACACTCGTGGTTGTTCCAGTGATTTTTACCTATTTGGATGATTTCCGAAACTTCCTTGCACGTCAGGCCAAAAAAATCATGTCATAATGACAAAATCTAAAATGAGGTGACTTTGGAAAATGTTCACCTCATTTTTTATTGTATACTCTCCACTTTAACGCTTAATTTTTTAGGACAGTTTCCATGCGCGCGAGTCGCTTTTTATTTGCAACGTTAAGAGAAACCCCAAACGATGCTGAAGTTATTTCACATCAGCTTATGCTTCGTGCCGGGATGATTCGTAAATTGGCTTCAGGTTTATACACTTGGCTGCCGATGGGCGTTCGCGTATTAAATAAAGTTGAAGCGATTATCCGCGAAGAGATGGATCGCGCTGGTTCACTTCAAGTCCTGATGCCTGTCACTCAACCTGCGTCTTTATGGGAAGAATCAGGTCGTTTCGTACAATATGGTCCAGAACTATTACGTTTTAAAGACCGTCACAACAATGATTTTGTACTTGGCCCTACACATGAAGAAGTGATTACAGATCTTGCTCGCAATGAGTTGAAAAGCTATAAGCAATTGCCTGCAAACTTCTACCAAGTACAAACCAAATTCCGTGACGAAATCCGCCCTCGTTTCGGTGTGATGCGTTCACGTGAATTCATCATGAAAGATGCCTATTCTTTCCATGTTGACCAAGCCTCTTTACAAGAAACCTATGACAAGATGTATGCAGCTTACTGCAAAATTTTCACTCGTTTAGGTTTAAATTTCCGTCCAGTTCAAGCGGATACAGGTTCAATTGGTGGTTCGGGTTCACATGAATTCCACGTACTTGCTTCTAGCGGTGAAGATGACATCGCATTCTCTACAGAGTCAGATTATGCTGCTAACGTAGAAATGGCTGAAGCAGTATTAGTAGGTGAACGTTCTGCTCCAACTAAAGCACTTGAAATTGTTGATACACCAAATCAAAAAACCATTGCTGATGTTTCTGAATTCCTTAAATCAGACCCTGCTCAATCTGTCAAAGCATTATTGGTTCAAGGTGTTGCTGAAGAAGGTAAAGCTGCGCCAGTGGTTGCCTTGTTCCTACGTGGCGACCATGAACTAAATGAAATTAAAGCAGAAAAACACCCATTAATTGCTGCTCCATTAGCCTTTGCAACTGAAGCACAATTGGCTGAGTTAGGCTTAACTGCTGGTTTCTGTGGCCCTCAAGGCCTAACTGAAAAAGGCATTACGGTTATTGTTGACCGTGCAGCATCTGTACTTTCAGACTTTGTTGCAGGTGCAAACCAAGTCGATAAACATGCTGTAGGTGTAAACTGGGAACGTGATGCACAATTTACTGAAGTTTATGACCTGCGCAATGTTGTTGAAGGTGACCCTTCTCCAGACGGTCAAGGTACAATCTTGATTAAACGTGGTATCGAAGTTGGTCATATCTTCCAGTTGGGTCAAAAATACTCTGAAGCACTTGGCTGTAAAGTCTTAGGTGAAGACGGCAAACCTCTCGTTGTGACTATGGGTTGCTATGGTATTGGTGTAACCCGTGTTGTTGCTTCTGCAATTGAACAAAACTTCGATGACAAAGGGATTATTTGGCCGTCTGCAATTGCTCCTTTTGAAGTTGCGATTGTGCCAATGAATGCGCATAAATCACCGCGCACGTTAGAAGCAGCTGAAGCACTGTATGCAGAATTAACTGCTGCTGGTTATGATGTTCTTCTAGATGATCGTAATGAACGTCCAGGTGTTAAATTCTCTGATATCGAGTTAACAGGTATTCCACACCGTATCGTTATTGGTGAGAAAGGTTTGGATGCTGGTACATTTGAGTACAAAGGTCGCCGTGATGAAGAATCAAGCAACCTCAGTAAAGAAGACCTTGTAGCGAAAATTGCAAAATAATTTGCGCTAAATATAAAAAAATCCCGCTAAGTGCGGGATTTTTTTATATTAAATACTTTAAGCCTTAACAGAATTTCAGCCCGCCGAAGCAGTTAGAACGAAACTCCTGTCCAGAAAGTTTTAAATTGTTTAATGGGAAATCAATTAATGACGGGTTTTTAATTTCTTTAACATCTAAAGCCGAACCTGCAACACAACCAAAGATTAAATCTCCACAATTACGAACATTGGTACTTAAGTCATGGTTAATTCCAGCGATCGTTTGTTTCAACACTTCATCTGTAATCGCCACTTTATCTGATGGTGTAATACTGCCCAAATCAACTTCATCTTCCATCGCCAACCACCAACCTCTTTCTGCTGCAACTGCAGCACCAGGCCAGAGTATTTTTTGAGCTTGTAAGGATAACGAAGCAGGGTTATTTAGATAAAGTGCATGGATCAAACCTAAACTTTGATTTACCGTAATATCGGTTTGTAGTCCAGTAAGATAGCCTGTTACGTCTTTATTCAAATTAATATTTAACCCAAGTAGAGAGATCTGAGCTTCTAATGGACCACTAAAATCTAGACGATCAACTGTACCTGTGCCTTTTAATACCGCAATATTATCCTTAATTCTATTCCCGCTCACGACAGTGGCTGGAATTGTAAAAGGTGCTGTGGTTGATTTTAAATTAAAGGAATAATTATCTGATTTGTAGTGAAGCGGTAGATCAACTTCAGCACCAAATAATGTCCCCTTAACAGCCCCTTCAATGTATTGCTGCGTAGAAGCATAGTCCATCACACGCTCGGCAGTTGTTGCAACACCCGCAGACGCTTTGGTTTTCATATACCCACTAAAGGTGTTGATACCATTGGGTGTATTACTATTTTCTGTACCTAATGTCATTAACCCAGAAATTTTTTCAGCGCTCAGACGAAAGCCCATCACTTCACGAGTTGCAGCTGATTTGGGATCTTTAATTGCAATTTCGATAAAAGGATTGGTCAACAAAGCAGAAGTTGCCGCACGTTCATCAGACGTATAATTGCTATTTGCAGGCAATCCACTCAGTGAAATATGATCAATATCAATATCACAAGCACCTGAGCCATTTGCACCACCACAACCCAATTGCAGCTTTTTAATATTGGCATTGAGCTCCATTTCAGCTTCTAAACCAAGCTTATAAAAGCCGACATTGGATTGGTCTACGGCTTGTCCACTCTCATCCACAGAATTATACCCCTGCGTATATTCCATGGAGAGTAATGCTTGACCATCAACTTTTGATAAGCTTTCATCATCTAAAGTCATCATTGCATGAGATAAGCTACTCATCGCAAATGTCGAGAAGATCAAACCTCTGATTAACTTCTTTTTCATAACAAATTCCCTGTTCGTTATTTTATTTATTTGTTATTGATTTAATTTTACTAGCGTGGAGTAATCCCCATCGTACTTCGCATTGTTCCACCTGTTAGGGCAATATCCGCCATCTTTTGCATATTGCCATGTGTTAACATCGATACTTCTGCACGAAACGCTTTAGACATATTATTGGTTGGATTGAATTTCACCTGATTATCAAACTCTACCGAATCTTGTTTCATTTTAATTCGAGCATCAAAGCCTAGATCGCCCTGCATTTTATTAATATTGATACTTGAAGCTGAAACGACACCGCTGGCATTTACATCTTCATTCATCAAACTTAAATAGCTTCCCATAACTTTTTGATCTTTCTTTTCAGCATCTGTTAATGCTTTAAATTCAAAGCTTCCACGGAAAGATAAATAATTATTTTCTGCACTGTCATTTAGACCCGGCACTATAAATAGCTCACCTTTACCATCAAGTTTAAACGCAATATTCGTCAACACATCATCACGTTTAGAGAAATTATCTAAAGGTACTGTAGTCCCACATTTGGCAGAAGCTGTAGTCGCACAGTTATAGGTTGAACCCGGAAGTTGACCAATCGCTAACTCGGCATTAGCTGCAATCAATAAATTATCTGCACGTACATAGATGCCATCATTTTCATAACCAATCACACCTTCAGATTGAATAAGGGCATTGATGTTTCGTAAGCCTGCATAATAATTGACTTCTTGACCATTAATACCTTTTTTACCATCAATCAAAATAATGGAAGTTGTACTTGGTGTTCCTGTTTTTTTATCAACACCATAACCATCTGTGCTCATTACAAGGTTATAGCCAATACCTGATTTTTCAGCCGCATTTTTATAACTGTATTTTTTCTCTGATAATGCAACATTGGCATTCATATTATAAATCGGGATACCAATCCCCCAACTGTTGTCATTACTTGCAATTGCAGCAATTGAGTTATCAAAAATAAATCGTGCGGTACGCGCGATGGACTGAAAATCCATACCACGAATCGCCACAAGTGCAAAATTTCCACCCGCCGTTTGATTTGACAGATTCTGGGTTAAAACATTATTGGTTAAGCCTAATGTCGCTTTTAATTTATCATTTACCAGAAAATCAAGGCTTTTGGCTTGAATGGTATTGATATAAATATCGCCAAAATCAATATAGGCATTTTTATCAGCAACTAAAGACGTTAAATTAGAAAATTCAATGGCATAACTACCAATACCCGTATGGCCAATTTCTAAGGTTGTCGGTGCTTGACCTGCAACAAGACTCGGATCATCCTTTGAAGTAAAATCCGCGCGCACTCCTAAATGTAAACCACCTGAACCAACAGACTCATATCCTGAAGCTTTCGTTGCTAAACCAAAATCTTTGATTCCTTCTTGGTTTGCATTTAAGGCCACTCGTGCATTAGTGACAGCACCCGATGCTCCCATACGAATTAAATTGCGCTGTGCACCACCATCGGTACCGTAACGTAGATCGATATTAACGCCGGGGTTTGTGGCATCGCTACGTGAGCTATGTACATCTGAAGTGTCCTTGACCCGCCCCAAATTGACCGTATGGTCTTTGCTCCCTGTGGATTTTGTGGTGAGAACAATGCCTTCATCAGCTGCGACATACATATAACCTGAACCAGCAAAGTTAAAGTTAAAGTCCTTTAAGGTTACGCTATGTCCATTCATACCATGACTAATACTGGCATTTTGCAATTGAAATTCCATATACGCCGTATCATTACGGTTAAATAGACCATTGCTGGTTTCAAGTAATACTTTTAAAGGTGAAGATGTTGCAATCGTAAGTGAACCTAAATTTTGCGTAGGCGTTTGGCACGTTGTGCCTTGACACAGCAGCATAATATTTTGTGCAACAGCCGTAAATGGGCTGACACTTGCAGCTATACGCATGCCTACACCAGCATCCGTAGTCCCAACATCAAAATCTAATTTAGATGTAATAGTGCTTTGCCCAACGCCATCTATTTGTACATTGTGCAAACCCATTTTCATCTTATTTTGGTCAGTTGGGTCAACCCAATTTAACTGATCAACTTTGACTCTAGAAACTTCATGGGTAATCGAAATACCATCTTGGCCAGTAACTGCACCCAAGCTTTCATCGGTCATCGCTTCAAAAGCATAGGCATGTTGAGCAAGTAAAATACTGGTTGCGAGTGCCGTTAAAGTTGTTATTTTTTTCATCACAATATCCTTATATTCAGTCACAGCTGATTAACAGCGACCTGCACCATTTCCAGTGCAGTTAAAACTGAAGATGTTTAACTTTCCACTCATGTGCATGTTGCCATGCACATTAACACCCATAAATCCTTGTTCTGAACCACGATCAAAATCAGGCACTGCTAAAGTTGAAGTTGTTCCATCAGCTTTCTTTTCGGTATAGGTCGTATAAGTACTGGTATTTTCATAACCTTCCTTACCTGTCGTCCCTGTTTCCACCGCCAACGTAGCAAAGCCTAAATTCCTGATTTTTAATGGCTTGTCATCATAAAATGTCAACTGCATAGCCGTTTGTGGATTACCTTCACGATTGATAATCGTCACACCATCCAGTGAAAATTGATCGATCTGTAACGTTCCTTGAAACTGTTTAAACACCAACCATTTCTTATTACCATTTGCATCCACATGATTATTGGGTGCAAGTGCTAACCGACAAAATTCATTGGATGAACATTGATATCCATAAAAAGCTTGAGTCGTTTTACCATTCGCATCCATGATTGATATATTGTTTTTTGACATATCATTGGCATATTGATGATTTAAGGAAAGTGTCCAGCTGAGATCTGCACCGCCTTGACCCGTTGCAGCGGTAAGTTCACTATTATCCATAGACACTAAACCTGCATGAGTTTGTGTCAGTGCAGCACAAACAACAGCGCATAAAATTTTATACATGTAATTTCTCCTACAGCCCTGTTGTTCTTATTTTTAAGTGCTGAATCAAGACGCCATCTATGGCAACAGATCCTAAGTTCGTGCTTTGTCCATTAACACCTTTAAACACTACACCTGTCGCAGTATCCGTACTTTTTGCATTCAGCAGATTACCAGGCAAGCGTTCTACTGTACCGATCGCAATACTACTATGTGTTGCATCACGCCCTTGATACAGTGCTGTCGCATCTGAAGCATTGGCCTTTAAGTCTGTGCCACAACTATAGACGTTACAGGTTGAACCTTTAAAATCTGCAGCATTTAAACCTGATGTACCTGTGGTATTGCCAGCGATATCTGTATAGTAGGTATAAATTTTACTGTAAATTGAAGGCACGTTAGGTATACGTGTTACTTCCAAAATAATATTTCGACCTTCCGACCCCACAATAAAGGGCTGATACATATTGCCTAAAACTAAATTGATGTTTGGGCTATATAAGTATAGGCCTTCCGTTTCATGGAAAATCGGAGCAACAGACCGATCCATAGCTGGTGTCGCTGCAGTACCATCATCCAGTTCAGAGCGTGCAGCTGTACTAATACGTATGCCACGTGCATCCAAATCACCATCATTAATACTGAGTGATTCAGCACGATCGTTGGTGTTAATACGAATTAGGCTAGCTAAACCTAAGGTTTGGTTGTAATTGGTATTGGTTGATTTTAGGGTTTGAAAAATTCGAACTTGTGAACCATTGAAGCTCAAACCATTCGCAACAATTTGAGTACGTAAACGATAGTCTTTATCCAAGCCACTGGTCGGCGCACCGGTAATCGGATCAACAACATTGCTTGAATTCAAAGACCGTGAAAATACATCCATCCACAAACCAAGTTTGATGTTGTTAGATGCATCATCTGCCGCAATTTTCTTTAATGGTGCCTCAATGGCTAAGTAACCAACATTCCCCTTATTATCTTTCGCAAATTGTTCAACATCTTGATTTCCCGCATGGAAAAGCCACGGATTTTCAGCTGTCCCCCAATTAAACCCTTGGTCTGTATAGCGCGTCGCTAATGAACTTTTGCCATTTTTGTCTTTGCTATTGGATAATGCTAAACCATAAATAAAAACATCTGCTTTCGATCTGAGGCTCGATACGGTCGCAGTCGAGGCAATTTGTTTTGCTGTAATTTCAGCATTTTTTTTCACAGTTGCTAATGCTGAATCACTCGCCTTTTGAGCTTCAAGCTTGGCATAGTCCGTTGCCAACTGATTGAGGGTTTCTGCCGCTTTGGCATTCAACTGAGCATTTTTTGTCGTATCTATAATATTTGAACGTGTAATTTTTCCTGAGACATAATTTTTATAAAAAGTCGAAGTGGTCGGTAAATTACCCGTACTATTGTTACCGTATAGTAACTCAATCATTTCATAGGTATTTTTTAAAGCAGCAGTTTGTGACTTTTCTTTTAGTCCTGGAGTAATTGATTCTTTCGTTGTTCCATCTTCCTCGAAATCCATTAACCACGATGACCCATTATAATAGTCTTTATAACGCTGATCGTAATATGCCTTCATCGTTGGCGATTCAAGATAAGACTGTACTAATCGACCACGATATTCTGTTGAATATGTTGTTATGGTTTCATTGGTAATACGTGTAGCATTATTGGTCTCATAAGTGCTTTTAGAACTTAAGAAAGTTGAGTCATAAACACCGTTATAGCCCGTAACTCGGCCTTGCTGATAAGCATCAACATAAGCTGCTTTGTAGATTTTATCGTAAGCACGCTGCCCTAATTGTTCATAGTTTTCACCAGTAGGAATAATCCGAATAAAACCTGTATCGTTTTTCCCTGGATCAACCATACCTGACGCATAACTAGAAGCTGTAGAACGGTCATTTGGGCCTTGAAAGACCATTTTGAAATTTTCTAAAGTGAGTGCAACACCTTCACCCGTTGTGGCTGAAAGTGCTTCATCTGATAAATCTTGAAGCGCATAAACAGATGGTGCAGCGAACATGCTGACTGCGGCTGCTAAGCAACTCTGGCGGAATAACTTAGCCTGGGTGAATTGAGTCATCTCGACCTTCCTTTTATCAGATGCTCTGCATCTCTCTTATATTTATTCCTGAGAACTGGCTTTGATGTTATTGTCCATTTATTCCTTAAATGGAGACTTGTGATAGACCAGTCACTTAACTTTTTATTATGCTGAATAATTACTCAATTGCAAAAACTTCCCCACCGAATGGTCTATTTTCCGATGAATGACCCAACAAAAAAGCGGGCTAATTCGCCCGCTTTTTTAAACTCAATCCGAAGGATTAAGCTTTCGGTAATGTCACACCGGTTTGACCTTGGTATTTACCACCACGGTCTTTATAAGAGGTTTCACACACTTCGTCTGATTCGAAGAACAACATTTGTGCGACACCTTCACCCGCGTAAATACGTGCAGGCAAGTTGGTTGTATTTGAAAATTCTAAAGTTACGTGACCTTCCCACTCTGGTTCAAGAGGTGTCACATTGACAATAATACCGCAGCGAGCATAGGTTGATTTACCTAAACAAACGGTTAACACATTACGTGGAATACGGAAATATTCGACTGTACGTGCTAGTGCAAACGAGTTCGGCGGAATGATACAAACGTCTGATTCGATATCAATAAAGCTTTTATCGTCAAAGTTTTTAGGGTCAACAATTGCTGAATGAACATTGGTAAAGACTTTAAATTCACGAGCACAACGCACGTCATAACCATAGCTCGACACGCCATACGAAATAAGCTTTTCGCCATTTTCATCATAACGGACTTGGTTTTCTGCATACGGTTCAATCATGCCGTGTTTTTCGCTCATTTCGCGAATCCAACGATCAGACTTAATAGCCATTTATCTCTATCCAAAAACTTAAATCAATTATTGCGTGGTACTTTAACTGAAATCCGACTTAATGAAAATAAGCTTTGCCGAACTAAGCGGATTTAGTCATTTTCAAATCATTTTAGAGTTTTAAAATCGCAGAATAACTCAGTGGTATCGAAAAACTGACCAAGACTAGCGATGCTGTTCGTTGTAAATTGGCTTGATTGAGCCAACTAATTTTATTCGATGCCAAAACGGAACCAAGAAAGGTCCAAAAGAATGCTATTGGAACGATCAACAACAAAAAGATCAGCATGTGAGCTACATAATACTGCGCATTTTGCCAAGCCAATGCAGGAAAAATCGCAGATGCGAATAATAATGCTTTGGGGTTTAATAACGTCGCAACAAAAAGTTCGCGTGCACGAATGCCCTTTTGATTAAAATTTTCAGCAACAGTTGCTGTACGCCATAATCGCATAGCCAAAAATAGAATATAGCCAGCACTAAACAGTTTTAAAATGGTCGGCAGTAAAGGCAGATGTACGGAAATTTTACCAATGAGAAAACCCCATAGGCTAATCGAAATAAGATAACCAAAGGCTTCCGCTGGAATGAGTCGGAATGATTTACGTAGCCCAACTTGAATACCCGAAGATGCGAGTAGCGTATTGGTTGGTCCCGGCGTTAACAAAATACTGATAACTAGACCAATAAAAAACCATGAAATCATACTTTGACCTCAAACTTAATCCGCGAAGATTAATTCAGTTGTTTCGTATTAGCAAAATAAAAATAGATATCGCTTATAGAGAACTCCTTATTTAATTTTATGAATTCAGCAACTTAAATAGAAAAAACAGAACCTTAGCTGAACAGTCATTCAGAGCACTTTACAATTCAAAGAAATAGTTTGAACTTATATTTATTAATAGAAAATTCACATAAACCCCATACATACCCTACAGTTATTACACGTAACAAAATATTATTAAAATAAACAATACCGCCCCATGCCATTCTTACGCATAGCAATTATTTATTGGAGACTAAAAATCAAAAAAAATACTTTTCAAAAATAATTGATTAAGTTATGTTCAATTGAGTAGTGGAAATTAAAACTAAAATTCATCAAATCAATATTCAAAATTTATGTGTAAAAGGACGTTTCTATGAACCAATGGACAAAACTCACGTTACTCTCGGTCACTTTGGCATGTATTACTGCTTGCTCAAATGATCAATCTACTTCAAAAAATACCACGGAAGGAAAAAGCGCAGAAACTGCTACATCTGACAAACTTCAAACCAAATTCGTAACCATTGCAACTGGTGGGGCATCAGGACCTTACAATGTGATTGGGACAAGTCTTGCAGAAATTTATAACAAAACCTTTGGTGTAAATTCTAAGACTCAAACTACAGGTGCATCCGTCGAAAACTTAAACCTTCTGAAACAGAATAAAGTTGAAATGGCATTTGTTATGAGTGACAGCTTAACAGAAGCACTGAACGGAACAGGAAGTTTCGCAAATGGTAAAGTTGAGAATGTCAGCCAAGTCGCAGCGCTTTATCCCAACTACGTACAAATCGTAACCTCTAAAAAATCAGGGATCAAAAATATCGAAGATTTGAAAGGTAAACGTATCGCTGTAGGTGCACAAAATTCAGGTGTAGAAGTAAATGCACGTACACTGTTGAATGGTTTTGGAATCACCTATAAAGATATTAAAGTTGATTATTTAGGCTATGCTGAAGCCGCTGATGCTTTAAAAGGTGGCAAGCTTGATGCAGCATTCCTGACTAGTGGCATTCCAAATTCATCACTCATGGAACTTCAACAAAGCTTTGATCTACAGTTAGTTTCAATTAATGCAGATAAAGTCAAAGAAATAGCTAAAGATCAAAGTTATTTCTTACCGATGATTATTCCAAAAGGCACATATGGCAATACTGCGGACATTCAAACTGCCGCAATTAAAAATGCATTAGTTGTTCGCACAGATATATCGGATGATGATGTCTACAAACTAACAAAAACTTTCTTTGACAGTTTGCCTCAATTGGCAACTTCACACCAAGCAGCAACAGAAATCACGCTTGAAGGTGCTCAACAAGGCCTTGTAGCGCCTCTACATCCAGGCGCGAAACGCTACTATGATGAAGTGGCTAAAAAATAATAAGCTTCAAAAAAATGCAGTTTATACTGCATTTTTTATATTGTTCTTCTTAATCTATGCTAGCTATCCAACACTGTATACGCAGGTTAGAGTTGAAACTGATATATGCAAAATTTCAACTGATCAATTTGATTTACAGTGGAAGCATTCAGTAGAAAAGACGGCTTGGTCTGAACAATATCAGCGTCAAAAGAATAAGTTTTTACTGCGCCACACCGATTTGATTTCATTTGGTGCAGGTACACCCTCAAATTATCCCATTGAGTTTCAAAAAAATGGTGTGATTAGAATGCGGGTCAATCAAAATATAGATGAAATCAACTGGGTGATTTCTAGAAATATGCAAGGCACGATCCTCGCTGACCAAAAAATTTGGTCTATTTTTCAAAGTTACCCAGACTATAGTTTGGTCAACATCTCGGTTCAATATCAACCCAAATGGAAGTCTTGGTGGATTGGAGAATGCCTATGAATTCCAAAGAAGATAAAGTTGTATTAGAACAACTCGATGAGAAACAACAACAAGCCATATTAGAAAAATTTGATCGGGAATCTGTTACTCGAATCAATATGAGCAAATCTGTTACCTACTTTGTTGCATTTGTAGCGATCTTTTATTCATTATTTCATTTATTTATTACGTTTAATCCTTTACCTGAGTTAATACAGCGTGCAGCCCATGTCGCTATTGGCCTAGCACTCATTTTTTTACTCTATCCAGCTCGTCAAACAAGCTCCCGACAGCATATTTCACTTCTCGATTGGTTCTTGGCTTTGCTTTCCATCTTCAGTTTTTTATATTTATGGAAAGAATATCAATCTATTATGACCACTCGAGGTGGTATTCCAAATACCTTAGATATCGCGTTTGCAATTATGAGTGTGGTATTAGTCATAGAAGCAACTCGCCGGGTCATGGGGTGGATGCTGCCCATTTTAAGTTTAATTTTCCTGACCTATACATTTATCAGTCACTTTGATTGGTTGCCAGATCGATTAATTACTCGCCCTTATACAATCAGCGACATTTTCGGACATATGTATTTAAAAACCGAAGGCTTATATTCTTCGGCAATTGGTGCATCCGTCACTTTTATTTTCTTATTTATCCTTTTTGGTGCTTTTCTTGCAAAATCAGGTATGGGGAAATTGTTCAATGATCTTGCCATGGCATTGGCGGGTCATAAACAAGGTGGTCCTGCCAAAGTTGCTGTAATTTCAAGTGGATTTATGGGCAGTATTAATGGAACTGCTGTTGCCAATGTTGTTGGCACAGGCTCATTTACCATTCCATTGATGAAAAAAATTGGTTATCACAAGAATTTTGCTGGTGCCGTTGAAGCCAGTGCATCCGTCGGTGGACAAATTTTGCCGCCAGTCATGGGTGCGAGTGCCTTCATTATGGCCGAAACAACTGGCGTGAGTTATGGCACGATTGCACTAGCCGCATTATTACCTGCCTTATTGTATTACCTTGGCGTCATGGCTCAAGTTCATTTCCGTGCGGGTAAAGATGATCTGAAAGGCGTACCTAAAGCTGATTTACCTAAAGTAAAAGAAGTTCTAAAAGAGCGTGGACATTTACTTATTCCAATTTTGGCACTGGTCTTTTTCTTATTTCAAAATATTCCTGTGAGCTATGCTGCTGTCTACACCATCGTCCTGACCATCTTTGTAGCAGCTTTAAGAAAATCAACACGAATGGGTGTAAAAGATATTTTAGATGCGCTCGTTGATGGAGCCAAACAATCATTATCTGTGATGGCTGCTTGTGCTGTCGTTGGTATTATTATCGGCGTAGTAAGTCTGACAAGTTTTGGTTCAGTAATGACTTCTTCAATTATGAGTTTAGGTGCAGGTAGCCTCTTTCTCACTTTATTTTTAACCATGATTGCATCGATGATTTTAGGCATGGGGCTTCCATCTATTCCGGCCTATATCATTACTGCCACCATGGCAGCACCAGCACTCGCAAACTTTGATATCCCTGTATTAGTCGCGCATATGTTTGTGTTCTATTTTGGTTTATTTGCAAACATCACCCCACCAGTTGCCCTTGCCGCCTTTGCGGGCGCAGGAATTGCAGGCGGTGATCCAATGCGCACTGGGTTTCAGGCCTTAAAACTATCTCTTGCTGGTTTTATTGTTCCATTTTTATTCGTTTATAACCCTGCCATGCTGATGATTGATACCACCAATGTTGCAGTCAATGCTCGAGAATTTGCCTTTCCTGCATGGACAACTATAGTGAGTATTACTGTCACTTCAGTGATAGGAATTCTCGCTTTAGGCTCCGCAGTTGAAGGTTATTTCAAGACTTATCTCAACTGGTTCTGGCGTATTTTTTTAGGTGTGGGTGCGCTGTGTATGATTATTCCAGAAACCATTACAGATATTGTAGGCATTATCATGGTCATCATCGCAATTACGGTGAATATTATCACTGCTAAACGTAAAGCAAACCCGTCTCTTTCCTCCTAAAAAACCAATTAAAAAGCTCGGTAATTACCGGGCTTTTTAATTTCTTAGACTAAGGCGTACCCTCATTTGATGGGTGGGTTTTAATGACTTCAAATAATATTTAAAATTATTTGTTCCGTAAGCGTCCGCTGAATCCCATACCTATTTTTTAATTCAATTTAGGTTTCCAGCAGTGCGGCAGCAATTCTTCAATTTGGGTCACTTTGTGTGTCGGCAACCTTTTCAGCACATCACTTAAATAGG
>NZ_VPCH01000042.1:0-34213 GCF_013418285.1 Acinetobacter sp. YH12152 | reverse complement strand
AAAATCATTTGAATGATTTCTTCTTGGTCTACGTGCCATAAAATACTCCATATATTGATGTTTATAACATCATTTGAGGAGCAGAATATCACTTATAGGAGTTGTTCAAATTTACGGATCCATCTCTATTGGCTCAGATGCTCAAAGACCTATTTATGAGTTAGGTGATGGCTTACAACAAGCGATAATCTTAACTTATGAAGCTTATATAAAAAGTAAAGACAAAGCAGGCAATCCAAAAACACATGCCTTTTTTATAGAAGAACCGGAATTACATATGCACGCGGGTATGGTTCGTCAACTGATGAACTTCTACTTAAATGAGACTCCACATTATTATTTCTTTACGACACATTCCAATCATTTACTTGATATGGCAGATGAATCAGATCAAGTGATGATTCAAAAATTTGTTAAACAACCCAAAGCTGGTTCATCTAACAATTTTGATTTTAAAATTTATCGCTGCGACCGGGATCGTGACTTACTTGCTTCATTAGGTGTGCGTCCGTCTTCTGTCTATTTGGCAAACTGTACGATTTGGGTGGAAGGCATTACAGATCGGCTGTATATCACTAAATATATGGAAAAATATTTAGCTGAACTAGAGTCAGCTGATATGGAGCTTTATAAAAAATACCGTAGATTTATGCCGAACTATCACTATACGTTTGTGGAATATGCAGGCAGCAATTTATCTCATTGGTCTTTTGATGATGATTATCCTAAAACACGGGAAGAAAGAATCGAATTTTTAAAGCAAGACCGTGGTCAAAGTGCAACTGCTGTTGCAAGTGACATGCTATTAATTGCTGATGGCGACATACAAAAAAATTCTGAAAAAATAAAGTTCTTAAGAAAGGAATTAAATAAAGAAAATTTAATTATTTTGGATTGTAAAGAAACAGAAAATACTTTACCTAAAGATTCTATTCTTCGTGTAGCTCAGAAAAAGTTCAGTAATATGAAAAGGAAGACCTCTCAAGGATTTAATATCGAAAAGCTAGAGGGAATTAATTCATTAGATTATTTTGATCATAAAGATTATGGCATAGGAAAATTATTGGATGATCAAATACGAAATCCAAGAACTTCTGCTGAAAAAACTGCTTTTGCCGATGGTACAGGTGTAGGAACCATTAAATATAAACTAGATTTTTGTCGTGAAATCATCAAATATTTTGATGAAAATCCTGATTGGGAAATGACACCAAAAGCAAAGGATCTATGCATCCGAATTTTCAAACATATTGAAAAGTGTAATTCAAATTAGAAAAAGACCGCCTAAGCGGTCTTTTTTAATTAAACATTAAATCCAATATGTTTACCTGTAGGTAATTCGACATCAATACGAAGTTTCCCACCCATTGCTTCTACATATTTTTTCATGGTTGATATTTTTAAATCATTACCACGGTTTTCGATTGCAGAAAGCGAAGGCTGTTTAATCCCTAAAGTTTCTGCTAATTCTTTTTGAGACATTTCCAACTCTTCACGAATCATGTGAAGATGCTGTTCAAGCATCAGTTCTTCTGCCATTTGCTGAATACGAGCTTGGCTTTCAGCAGAGCGAGCTGCCAATAATTCTTGTAAACTTTTTGCCATGTTAGGAATCTCCTAAACTCTTTAAATGCAAAGTGTATTGCTCATCTGCAATTGCCAGCATTTCTGTATAAAAACGCTTTTTACCGCTTTTATCACCAATGCATAACACAATCGCTTGTCTTAACGGATCAAAAGCAAAGAAAGCTCGAATCGGTTTGCCACGGTGTTGCACACGAAGTTCTTTCATATTGGTATATTTAGAATCATATACAGTGTCCACCAAAGGTCGACCTAAGCTTGGTCCTTGTGATTGCAACACAACCAAAGCTGCCAAGACCTTTTCTTGTGTCGAATCGTCTTGCTGAGCAAGCCATTCATTAAATACATCTGTGGCCAATACTGTCCACATAGCACAACCAAAATATAGACTATAAGCTATATCATAATTTAATCGAGTAAACACTGCAAATAAAAAACCGTCCTTACGGACAGTCTTAAAATTCCCTCCTTTTTCAAAGGAGGGTCAGGGAGGATTATTTAAGCCACTGGCGCCAAGGTAAACAACACTTGTCCTGTTTTTACCGTTTGCCCTTTTTCAATGACAATCTCTTCCACCTTCATACGCTCAGGCGCAATAATTGGAATCTCAATCTTCATCGCTTCAATGACGGCTAACGTTGCCCCCTCTTCGACAATATCACCTGACTGACATTCAATTTTCCAAATTGAACCCGGCATATGCGACTCCACTGCACAGCCACCTTCAGGCACTTCAACACCTTCACTATCATCGACCGCATCTAAACTTTCAGAGACATATTCTGCAAGTCCTGCCTCATGCCAGCGACGACGTTCTTCATCAAAATTGGCTTGTTGGATGGATTTAAATGCTGAGATAGATTCGGCATTTTCAGTCAAGAATTCATTGTATTCTTTTAGGTTTAATACACCTTCTTCTACACGCAGTTTTAAGCGTCCTGCTTTAAAGTCCTCACGCATTTGCATGAGTTCAGTTTCAGACACTTCATAGAATTTAATTTGGTCGAAGAAGCGTAATAACCATGGCTTGCCTTGTTCAAAATCGGCATTTTTGCGGTAGCGTGACCACATTTGCGTAGTACGACCCACAAACTGATAGCCTCCCGGACCTTCCATACCATAAACACACATATACGCACCGCCAATACCGACAGCATTTTCAGGCGTCCATGTCCGTGCAGGGTTGTATTTAGTCGTCACTAAACGCTGGCGAGGATCAAGCGGTGTTGCCACAGGTGCACCTAAATACACATCGCCCAAACCCATGACCAAATAACTCGCGTCATATACCACATCTTTGACCGCTTGTTTGTCTTTTAAACCATTAATACGACGGATAAACTCAATATTGTCAGGACACCATGGTGCATCTGGACGTACCGTTTGCATATAACGCTCTGTCGCTAGCTGGGTTTGTGAATCCTCCCAAGCGAGTGGTAAATACACAGTCCGTGACGGTACTTGCATTTGGGTCACATCAGGCAGTTCAGCTTCCGCGACTTGTAGTAAACGCAATAAATCCAATTGATCAAGCTTGATCGAATCAAAATGAATTTGCAGTGAACGAATCCCCGGTGTGAGATCAATAATTCCTGTGATATTTTGCTTTTCAACCCATTGCATGAGTGCATGAATACGGAAACGTAGGTTTAAATCTAAAACCAACTCACCATATTCCACCAACATGTAGTTGTTGCCCGCAGGACGATACACCACATCTGGCAAGCCATTCTGACCTTTTAAAGTATCAAGCACCGCATTTTTTAAGGTGGAAAGTTCAGGATAAAATGACTCATCAAATGCCACAACCTGCGTATCAGATGCTTCTAATTGCGCATGATATTTTTCATTTAAGAGCTTAGCTTGATGATAACTCACAGGTATAAATCTGACTTTGTCTCCTGCTTTCAATTGACCAAGCTTCCAAAGCTCAGAATTAATCACCACGGCAGGACAAACAAAGCCTCCTAAACTTGGACCATCTGGACCGAGAATAATCGGCATATCGCCCGTGAAATCAATCGCACCAATCGCGTATGCATTGTCATGAATATTTGATGGATGCAAACCGGCTTCACCGCCATCCTCACGTGCCCATTCAGGTTTTGGACCAATCAAACGAATACCTGTACGGCTTGAGTTAAAGTGAATCTCAAAAGTATTGGCAAAGAAGGTATCAATGTCTTTTTTAGTAAAGAAGTCTGGTGCACCATGCGGGCCGTACATCACCGCAATTTCCCATTCATGGCTAAACGTTGGCACTTGTTCAGGGGCAAGCGTTTTCACTTCATCAGAGCTAAATCCCGTGATTGGTAACATATCACCAATCAGTAAGTTACGCCCTGCATGACCACCAAACTGACCCAAGGTGAAGGTTGCTTGTGAGCCGAGATATTCAGGTACATTTAAACCGCCTTTAATACCAATATAGGTACGGCAACCTGTCGCAATTTTGCCACATTTGAGCACCTGACCTTTACGCACATTCACGTTCTGCCACATCGGAACTTGAGCGCCATCTAGTGTTGATGGCATATCGCCCCCGGCAAGCACGATTTGGCTGTCACAATGGAATTTTAAAGTCGGACCTTGTAGCGTACATTCTAAGCCTGCAGTGTTATAGGCATTACCAAGTAACTGGTTTGCGACATTCAGTGATAGTGGATCAATGGCACCTGATGGTGGCACACCGACATCCCAGTACCCCAAACGACCTGTCACATCTTGCACAGAAGTTTGAATGCCTGATTGCAACACTTCAATTTTTTGAGTTTTCCACTCGAATGTATTTAAGAAACGTGTGGTTTGCGTACCGGCTTTAAATACATCGCAGTCGATAATATTTTGTAGATATTCAAGATTGGTTTCGATGCCTGCAACCGATGTTTTGGCAAGTGTTTCGGTCATGGCTTGAATTGCTGAATCGCGGTCATCTGCCGTGACAATGATTTTGGCAATCATCGGGTCATAAAATGATGAGACATTTGAACCCGTTTCCACCCACGTTTCATTACGCGCATTGGCATCAAATTCAACGTGCGTTAAAAGCCCTGCACTAGGTTGGAAGTTTTTGATTGGGTCTTCGGCATATAAACGCACTTGAATCGAATGACCTTTCGATTCAAGTTGTTCTGTTGGTGTAATCCAATCACCACTGCCTAAAGTCACCATCCATTCCACAAGATCGACACCAAACACTTGCTCTGTCACGCCATGTTCAACTTGCAGACGGGTATTCACTTCTAAGAAATAGAATTCCTGTGTGTCGGTATCCATCACAAACTCAACTGTACCTGCCGAACGGTAATTTACCGACTGCATCAGCCCAATCGCAATCGATTGAATATAAGCACGTTGCTCATCATTGATATGTGGTGCTGGGGTTTCTTCCACAACTTTTTGATTACGGCGCTGTACCGAACAATCGCGCTCGCCAAGTGCCAAGACTAAGCCTTTGCCATCACCAAAAATTTGCACTTCGATATGACGTGCATTTTGTACAAATTTCTCAAGGTACAAACCCGCATCTTTAAAGTTGGCTTGGGCAAGATATGAAACCGTAGAATAAGCATCTTTCAACTCTTCTTCATTCCACACCAAACGCATACCAATACCGCCACCGCCTGCGGTACTTTTCAGCATCACAGGATAACCAATACGTTTAGCTTCCGTTAAGGCTTCGGCTTCATCTGCCAAAAGCTGACTGCCCGGAAGAAGTGGTACATTGGCTTGAATTGCAAGTTCACGTGCAATATGTTTTAAGCCAAATGATTTCATTTGTGCCGAATTTGGCCCTAAAAATACAATGCCTTGCGCTTCACACAGATCACAAAATTCTGCATTTTCAGACAAGAAGCCATAGCCGGGATGAATCGCTTCTGCACCTGTTTGCTTTGCAACTTCTAAAATTTTATCGACATTTAAATAGCTTTGGCTGGCAGGACTATCACCAATAAATACCGCTTCATCAGCTAAGGTCACATGCAAAGAATCACGATCTGCTTCTGAATACACTGCAACGGACTGAATGCCTAATTTTTTCAGTGTACGGATCACACGGCAAGCGATTGCACCACGGTTGGCAATGAGGACTTTATTGAACATGGTATTACTCCTCGCCTTCACGAATGATCAATTGAATTTTTGTTGGGTTATAGGCATTACATGGGTTATTCAGTTGTGGGCAGTTTGAGATCAATACGACCAAATCCATTTCGGCTTTAATCTCTACATATTTTCCCGGTGCAGAAATACCGTCATCAAATTTCAAATGTCCCTCAGCGGTCACAGGCACATTCATAAAGAAGTTAATATTTGGGCCGATATGGCGCACGTTTAAGCCATGTTTTTTTGCAATCGGATGTTGTGACAACGCAATCATGAAATTATTACGGCAACTGTGCATTGGAAATTTGTCATGTGCATAGCGAACAGTGTTGCTTTCACATGAACATGCACCGCCTAAGGTGTCATGACGGCCACAATTATCGTCATGGATGGTAGCAATTTTTTTGCCAAAGTTAGTGTATAGCGCCGTGCCTTTTTCTAAATAAATCTGTTGGTTAATCGCTAAAGTATCCGTCGCGCTATAACGCTCTTCAGGGTTTTGGCTAGAGATAAATAGCGTATCCACCGCTTGATTGCCTTCGAGGTCAACGATACGGAAATATTGCCCTTTTTTGACTTCGCACATCCAAGCTTCGCCGGCAGGACATACTTCGCTTAACACTGATTTTTCAAAATTTTGTGTTGGATTTACTAATGCAGTCATGATCATTCCCCTCAAGCCGTTAAAGCGTAATAGCGTTTATTATTTTGAAAAGCACGTTGATTTTGCGGGCAAGAATCACGGCAAACATCGGTGTCTGCCAAAGGCAACGCCTTAAATAAACTTAGTTGTACATCAGCAGGGTTATATTCTTCTGCTTGAGATAATCCATGTGGTGCACTAGATAAAAAGACCAAACAATCCATTTCAAAGCGCAGTTCAATGACTTGATTTGTATTGTCCGATGCAACATAACTTAAGTTGCCATTGTCATCAGGTTGAACTTTAGAGAATAAATTTAAGGTACTGCTGAGGTCAGTTGCAGATAAGCCAAACTTGGTCATTTCAAGCAATAAGCTATCTTTGCCATTACGGTACATATCATTACGGGCATCTTGGAAAGTTTTTGAACCAAATTGTTGTTCGATTTGTTGTGCGGTACTTGGTGCACAAAAAGCATCATTCCAAGCATGATCATCTTTCACAATCGAGATCATGGCACGGCCTAAATCCGATGCCAAAATATGACCCGTACTTAAATATGCCGTGTGCTGCCCTTTAAGACTATCTGGCATGTTGTAGCGTTCAAGCTTATCTTCACTATTTACACAGTACAGTGCCACATTGGCATTTTGCCCTAGCGATTTAAGCTGTAATACTGCCCCACGCTGAATACGCGCTGACCAGTGGTGTCCACCCGGTAAAAGTTCAGTCCATAGTGCTTTATCGTCATGATAATGTATTGTGCTCATTGCAGCCTCTGCCTAATTCTTAACTGTTTACCTCCCGGGCTTTTATCCCTCCGTGCAGCTTTGCTTTGAATTAAAACGAAGCCGTGAACTCTCGGTCGCGGTCATACATGAAGATGTATCGGAACCCTAGATCACTTTATGATGTATGTAGAAATGCAAAGGCTGTGCCAATTTAGTATTACCAATTTATATAAACGTAATACTGCTATTTATTAGACTTTTTTATAGTATTGAGCTATAGCATGACCAAATCGGGTGCAGCCCATGCACAAAATTGCTGCAAAAATTGCAAAAAAAAAAGCCCAAAATCATTTTTGGGCTTTATGTAATGCATAAAAATTATTTTACCAATATCTCATGGAACATATGACGTAGCCATTGATGGCTGGTTTTATGATGGCAAGACATATGCCAATATTGCTTCACGCCATAGGTTGGAAATGCAATCGGTGCGTCAAATATTTTTAAGTTGCCGCGCGAAAGCAATACTTCACTCAAGTAATACGGCACAGTAGCAATCGCATCAGTGTCTTGCACGACTAAGCCTACACCTAAATAACTAGGTAAACGCATCAAAATATCACGTTTTAAATCAAGGTTAAGCAGCTCATTTTCAATATGGTAGTGCCCCATCCCTGCATCAATATCAATGTGCGACTCTGATAAATATTGCTCAGTTGTAATGGTGTCACCCTTTAATCGTGGATGATCCTTAGCTGCAATCACCACATAATATTGCTCAAACAGTTTTTGCTGATAAAAGCCGCTTTCCAAATGCGGTAAAAAACCCAATGCTAAATCAATTTCACCATTCGCCATTTGATAACTGGTTTCAGTGGTAATCGGTCGTACATTTAGACGTATTTGTGGCGCGTGTTTTTTTAGATATTGGCTGATTTTAGGCAATAAAACCAAATGAGAAACATCGGTCATAGCTAGAGTAAATTGTTGATCTGAAATGGCTTGATCAAAATTAATCGTAAAATTATTAATGGCTTCGACTTTACTCAAGGCTTCGCTGACTAAAGGAAATAATTGACGCGATAACTCCGTAGGCACCATTTCATTGCCGATACGTAAAAATAAGGGGTCGTTATAATGCTGTCGTATTTTATTTAAAATATTACTGACTGTAGGCTGGCTCATTTGCAAGTGTTCAGCAGCTTGCGATACATTTTTGTACTTATAAACATGAAAAAAAATGCTAAGAAGTTTACAGTCCAATTCAAACACGAAAAATTTAGTCCCTAATTAAATATTGCAAGTTATGCTGTGCATCATCTGCTGAATTATACAAAAAGCCAATAACGAAATATTACTTTTATTGCAGATGAAACGCCAGTTTAGCCTGCTCAGTTGCAATCAGCTTTTCAACACTCCAATCAGTCAGCATAATAGACACAGCTCCAATTTGGATATCAACATGCTTCAAGGAAAAAAACTGGTTTGTTTTGATTTAGATGGCACACTTATCGACTCTGTTGGTGTGTGGAATCAGGTCGATGCAGATTTGATTCAACAGTTAACTGGACAAACCATCCAACTCGGTTTAATTCAACGTGAACGTGACATTCAGCTGCAATTATTTAAAAACACACCAGACCCTTACTTAATGTACTGTAACTATCTAAAAGATATTTATAAGATTGAACAATACACAGCAGATCAAATCAAACAGCAACGATATGCCATTTCACAGCATTTTTTAGAACATATCATCTTGCTTAAACCACATGCAGCGTTATTTGTTCAACAGCTCATTCAGCAAGGCATTCAGGTGGCAATTACCACCACGACCAGCTTGCAAAATATTTATCGATATCAAAAAAATATCAACATTTATCCAAAGCTGCATTTTGAAAATACTTTTGATCTGATCCTGACCCGTGAAAGTGTCAAAAATATTAAGCCGCATCCTGAAGTCTATTTACAGGCGATTGAACATTTTGCAGTAAAACCTGAAGAATGTTTAATTTTTGAAGATTCGCTCATTGGTGTAGAAGCCGCAAATGCCGCAGGCATTGAAGTCGTTGCCGTGTATGACGCATATTCAGAGCACGAAATTGAGCAAATCAAAAATAAAGCGGATTACTTTATCCATGATTTCTCTTCTGTCTTAAACTAATGACTAGTAATCAATCATTCGCTTTAGAGTTAAAAAAAGCAGCCCAATTTAGAGGCTGCTTTTGATATTTTTGCATCAATAGATAATTGATCTATTTTACTTTTTTATAAATGGATCCAGATCCGACTAAATTTCCAGTTTTTTCGTCAATTGCAAATTCAACAGCACCTGTCCCAGAGTTTAAAGCGAGTAAACCAGATTCAGCGACAGATGCAGGTACAGGATTTTTCTTTTCAGATTTACCACTTTGTTTATCTTTTAAAGTATTGGTAATGAAATAGTTTTCACCATTTTTACTAATAATCAACGCATTTTCAAGTTGCGGATCTACTGCGGTATTTTGCCATGTTCCAGCATAATCAGGCGCTGGACTTTGTTTACATGCAGTGAGGAGAACTGCGAACAACATCGCAAAAAAAATTGAATCTTTTTCAAAATACTGACCTTCTTTGTCAATGAATTTTGCATTATAGAAAGCCTTGAACAGAACTTAAGACCGTTCGTGTTGTGCAAAAGTTTCAAACCAAGTGCTGCTGTTTTTCTTTTGTCATGTTTTGAAACATTTGTAGTCTTTCATAAAAAATAAGCCCACTTGATCATGGGCTTATTTAAAAATTTTCAATCTTTAGATTTATACGATTTGACGCATTGAACCAGTTTCTTCAAAAGTGGCATGCCAAAATAAAGCCTCTTTTAAAATATGCGGCGTTTGACCACCACGCTCACATGCGCGTTCAAAGTAGCTCAACAATGCTGCGCGATAATCTGGATGCGCACAGATTTCAATGACTTTACGTGCACGCTCACGTGGTGAAAGACCACGTAAATCTGCCAAGCCCTGCTCTGTAACCACGATATCAACGTCATGGTCAGTATGGTCGGTATGACTCACCATTGGGACTACAGATGAAATCGCACCGCCTTTTGCAATCGACTTGGTTACGAAAATGGCAATGTGCGCATGACGAGTAAAGTCTCCAGAACCACCAATACCATTCATCATTTTGGTACCCGTCACATGGGTCGAATTTACGTTTCCGTAAATATCAAACTCAAGCGCCGTATTAATCGCGATAATGCCTAAACGTCGAATGATTTCAGGGTTATTGGATAGCTCTTGTGGACGTAACACAATTTTGTCTTTGTACTGATCAAAATTGTTCATCACGCGCTGTGCGCAAGGCTCAGACAACGTCATTGAACAGCCTGAAGCAAATTTCATTTTTCCAGAATCAATTAGCTGGAAAGTACAGTCTTGTAGTACTTCTGAATACATTTCCAAATCATGAAAATTCGAATGCTCAAAACCGGCAAATACAGCGTTGGCAATCGAACCCACACCTGACTGTAGCGGGCCTAAATTTTCAGGCAAACGCCCTGCTGCGACTTCACCTTCAAAGAAATCAATCAGATGCTGAGCAATCGCTAGGGTTTCAGCATCAGGTTCATCCATTTTAAACTGGGTATCTGGCAGATCATTCAACACAATAGCTGAAATCTTATCGGGGCTGACATTGATCCCAATCGTACCGATACGTTCACCGACCTGAGTCAGTGGAATTGGCCCACGGTTTGGTCGCGCTTTCGGCACATAAATATCATGTACACCTTCTAGCACTGGGTTAATCGTATTATCAATTTCAATAATCACATGATCTGCCATTTCAATGAAATTGGCTGAGTTACCACATGAACCTGTCGGAATAATTTGACCATCTTCGGTAATTGCAGTCGCTGCAATAACGGCCACATTAATGCGCGGTAAATTATGATGACGAATATTGTCAGCCATTTCAGACAAGTGTTGGTCAATATACATGACCTCGCCAGCGTTAATGGCTTTACGTAAACCAGGATCTGCCTGATACGGATAACGACGTTCTATTGCATGTGCCGCATTGAGACGACCATCGATACTATTTCCTAAACTAGCACCCGTTGCCAAAGTGATACGAAGAGGATGTGAAACTGCATGATCTGCAAGCGCCAAAGGAACCGTCTTTGCCTCACCTGCACCACCAAAACCACTTAAACCAACCACTGAACCATCTTGAATTAACTCAATCGCTTTTTCAGCAGACATCACTTTGTCGCGAAGGGAGAGTAAGCGAATGCGATCTAAACCATTCATAATTAAATCTCAAAAAATAAATATCTCAAAATAAACATCTTTTTTCGCCATCCCAGCGAACTGAGATAGCGTTTGTTATTGCTTATCTAAAAACGTACTTATCTAAAAGCTTACTTATATAAATTGAGGCAAATTAAATCAGTTCAACCGCAATTGCAGTTGCTTCACCGCCACCAATACACAGTGCTGCGACACCTTTTTTACCGCCAGTGCGTTTTAAGGCATGAATCAGCGTCACAATAATACGTGAACCTGATGAACCTAGTGGGTGACCAAGTGAGCAAGCACCACCATGAATGTTCACTTTTGCTTCATCTAAGTTAAATCCATCAATCGCCAGCATTGTAACCATAGCAAATGCTTCATTGACTTCCCACAGGTCAACCTCTTGTGCATCCCAACCCGCTTGTGCAAGCACTTTCTCAATAGCACCGACTGGAGCAATCGTGAACTCTGACGGATGCTGTGAATTTGTGGCATAAGCAACGACTTTTGCTAGTGGTTTTAAACCACGTGCTTGAGCCGTTTCTTCTGATGTAACCACCAAAGCAGATGCACCGTCAGAAATTGAGCTGGCATTGGCAGCTGTGATCGTGCCGTCTTTTTTGAATGCAGGACGCAGTGTTGGGATTTTTTCAGGCTTAGCACTTAATGGCTGTTCATCTGTGTCAACAACGACGTCACCTTTACGGCTTTTAACAGTAACGGGCACGATTTCATTTTTGAAGAAACCGCCTTGAATCGCGGCAACGGCTTTATTGAGTGAGTTGATGGCAAAAGCATCTTGCTGTTCACGGGTATAGCCTTTTTTATCTGCCATATCTTGTGCCAGAATACCCATCGATAAACCTGTCTCAGCATCTTCTAAGCCTTCTTGGAACATGTGATCTGTGGTTTTACCATGACCCATACGATAGCCTGAACGCGCTTTTTCAAGTAAATATGGCGCATTTGACATCGACTCCATACCACCAGCAACCACAATATTAGCAGAACCGGCTTTAATCGCATCAGCTGCTTGCATCACCGCCTTCATGCCTGAACCACAAATTTTATTAATCGTGGTGGCACCCGTTGTATCTGGTAAGCCTGCTTGACGCATCGCTTGGCGTGCAGGACCTTGTTTAAGACCAGCCGGTAATACACAGCCAAAAATAACTTCGTCAATATCTGTAGGTTCTAAACCTGCACGTGCAACAACAGCCTGAATCGCTGCAGCACCTAAGTCTGGGGCTGTACAAGATGAAAGTGAACCCTGAAAACCACCCATCGCTGTACGTACGCCATCTACAATAACAATCATTTCTTATTTCATCCTGTTTTAAATCTTTTAACCCCAAGGAACCATGACTGGTTCCTCAGATTTTCCATCTTAATGTTTTTCACAGTGGTTTCGATGAAACCTTAAGATTGAGCGGTGAAGTATTCTTCAGATAGCTGCATGATAAGTTCAGAACCTGCTTTAATGCGTTGAGCACGAGCAGCAAGGTCAGGTAGAACTTTCTCAACATAGAAATCTGCGAGTACCAGTTTGTTTTGGAAGAAGCTCTCTGGTTTTGCAGCCGCAGCTTTGCTAATACGCGCAAACATATACACAAAGCTGAGTAAACCAACAGCGTGCAGGTAATCGACTGCCACCGAACTGCTAAAGTCTGGGGTGGTCTTAGATTGTTCTACAATGAATTGCGTTAATGCTTCAACTTCGTCAGAAACTTGCAATGCTGCAGATTTAACTTTTGAATCAGCCATGGTTGCAGCAAAGTCACGAATTTCAGCAATGTATTCGGCAATAAATGCACCATTACATTTCGTGGTTTTGCGTCCAATTAAATCAATCGCTTGTACGCCATTTGTGCCTTCGTAAATCTGTGAAATACGTAAGTCACGAATGCATTGCTCCATACCCCATTCACGGATATAGCCATGACCACCAAAGCACATTTGCGCTTCTAAAGTAGCTTGTAGGGCTGTATCTGTTAGGTAGGCTTTTGCAATAGGTGTCAATAAAGCCACGCGGTCATTGGCTTTTTTCACTGCAGCTTCGTCAGTTGAATATTTTGTAATATCCAGTTGCTGGCCAACATACACAGCAAATGCACGAGATGCTTCGTTGTTGGCGCGTACATTCAACAACATACGACGTACATCACCATGTACTAAAATAGAGTCTGCTGGTTTTTCAGGAGATTTCACACCTGTCGCAGAACGACCTTGTAGACGATCAGTCGCATACTGTGCAGCATTTTGGTAAGCAAATTCTGCAGCGCCAATCCCTTGGATACCCATCGATAAACGTTCATAGTTCATCATGACAAACATCGCCGCAAGACCTTCGTTTTCTTTACCAACGATATAACCTTTGGCACCATCAAAGTTCATAACACACGTTGCAGAACCTTTAATACCCATCTTGTGTTCAATTGAACCCGCTGAAACAGCATTACGTTCACCGACTGAGCCATCGGCATTGACATGGAATTTTGGAACGATAAACAATGAAATACCACGTGAACCCGCAGGTGCATTTGGCGTTTTTGCTAACACAAGATGGATGATGTTTTCACACAGATCATGTTCACCACTGGTGATGAAAATTTTCGTGCCTGTAATATTAAATGAACCATCTTCATTCGGCTCTGCTTTGGTTTTAATGATCCCCAAATCAGTCCCTGAATGTGGTTCAGTTAAACACATAGTGCCTGACCATTCACCCGTATAAAATTTTGGAAGATAGGTTTCTTTTTGCTCTTGCGAAGCACGGTCATTAATCGCCATACCTGCACCCACAGTCAGTAGTGGATACAACATAAATGATGGATTGGTACTCCAAATCATTTCGTCAGCAAGTACTGTCAACATTTTCGGCATGTTTTGGCCGCCCCATTCTTCAGAAGCGCCTAAACCCACCCAGCCACCTTCAGCGAATTGTTTAAAAGCGTCTTTAAACCCTGTAGGCGTAGTAACAACACCATTACTAAACTGCGCACCACCTTCTTCATCTGCAGTACGGTTCAAGTCTAGAATAACGTTTTTAGAAAACTTAGCCATTTCTTCTAAAATGGCATTTGCAGTCGCCATATCAATATGAGCTAAGTTTTCATTTGACTGCCAGAACTCATCTGCATTGAATACATCATTTAAGATGAAGTCCATGTCCTTTAACGGCGCATTGTATATTGGCATTGTACTTTCCTTTTCTACAGGCTTTGTCAGCGTCTTTGACAAAGTACTTTTTTAAAGTTGCACGCTCCCGCACAAAATCATCAAATCAATTTTGTGTGGATTTTTTAAAGATCTGTTTTTTCAGATAGATATCTAAAAAGAATATAGATAATGTGTTTTTACCGACAAGTGAAAAATAACCACCTGATATTTTGAGCAGCATTATTTTATTACACTTAAATAAATTTATTGAGTTGACTAAATTTATAATTGGTAATTGATTAAAACCAAACATAATAGTACCCATAATCATGTTTAATTTAGGTTGTATTAATAACATAACAACCAAGACCGTTTTGTTAAATGCTGCTTTTGTTGTAAAAGCGAAAAGACAATAAATTAAAAAAAATAAAAATGGAATTTTATTTCAAAAAAATGACCTCAAGGGTTCAGTTTTATTGACATTAATTTTATGCTATGAATTCTATATGCTTTACGCACTCTACTAATGTGTTTATTTTTAAACCAATTTATGTAATATTTGAGACCATAGTGGAATGTAAGATTCACAAGATTTAGCTTAAGCTAGGCTTGTTCACCCTCAAGCTGTTTATGGAACAGGTATCATGAGTTCAGTACGCCAACAAAATTTTATCCTTCGCAAGGAAAAAATTTTAGCCATGGCAGAAACCCTGCTATTAGATAATAATCAAGACATCACCTTAAGTGAGTTAGCTTGTGAACTAGATATTGCCAAAGGTACGATTTATAAACATTTTAAAAGTAAAAACCAATTATATTTAGAACTGATTATCTTAAATGAAAAACGATTATTAGAAATTTCAAAAAAATATAATCATGATATTAAAACTTATGTTTCACAATATATGCTTTATAATATGTTGAATTCTAATAGAACTATATTATTACATGTCATTGAAGAACGCTTAACTAATAATGAACGTAAATTAAAAGAGTTATTTGAAGAGCTCTATCGTGTTCGTGAAGAACGTATTATTGAAATTAAGGATATGACCAGTGATTATTTAAAATCACTTGAAAGCGCAATGTCGATTCGTGATTATTTATCCTATATTTGGACGGTCACTTATGGTGCGTCCCTACTCCTCAATTCAACGCATTATCAAAAATCAATCGGTTCACGTGAACGTTTAATCAAGCTATATATTAATCAGGCGCTGATGACGCCAGATAAAATTTCAGCCGTATAAAATTGATTTATAAATAAAAAAATCCGAACAATTGTTCGGCTTTTTTTATACATTAGACAATATCTAAGTTATGCAATCACAGGTGGGAAACCATCTTCGGTTAAAGCGCTAATCAATTGCTCTGCACTAGCACTGGATTCAACCTCAACTAATTTAGTGGCTACATCAATAGTGACCGTTGCATTTTCATCTAAGTCTTTAATCGTTGCTGTCACGCTACGTGCGCAACCACCACATGTCATATTATCAATACGAAATTTCATGCTGTTCATCCTTCTTTTCTAATAACAACACTATAAACCTTGCCACGATTGTAAGGTCAAGCGGGTTTAAATCTTTGCTGTATGGCAGCACTCAGCCATGCCCGTTTCGATTTGATTTAAAATCGTACAATCGGCTTG
The DNA here is from genome assembly GCF_013418285.1 of Acinetobacter sp. YH12152. Taxonomy (NCBI): domain Bacteria; kingdom Pseudomonadati; phylum Pseudomonadota; class Gammaproteobacteria; order Moraxellales; family Moraxellaceae; genus Acinetobacter; species Acinetobacter sp. YH12152. Next base: position 18,058 of record NZ_VPCH01000042.1, on the reverse strand, counting down.
ATCATTACCGGCACAGCCATCGACGGACTGTTGCAAGATCTCAACCATGGCCTGTAAGTCTGCGATTTTTTGATTTAAGGTCTGGATATGTTTTAACGCCAATGATTTAACTTCAACACTTTGCCGACTTTGATTTTTCCAAAGTCCAAGTAAATCTTTCATTTGTTCAGAAGAAAAACCTAAATCACGCGCATGTCTCAAGAAACTCAAGGTTTTAATATCGGCTTCCGAGTAAATTCGATAGCCTGCATCGGTGCGCTGTGCATTATTTAACAGCCCAATCGATTCATAATAACGGATCATTTTTGCAGAAATGCCCGAAGCTTTTGCTGCTTGTCCAATATTCATCTCAAGACTCCTGAAAAACTGGCCCTTTAAATGCTTTTAAACGTAAGGCATTCGACACAACAAACACCGATGAAAGTGCCATTGCACCTGCTGCGAACATAGGTGAAAGCAATATGCCAAAGAATGGATATAACACACCTGCAGCGACAGGAATCAATGCTGCATTGTAAATAAATGCCCAAAATAGGTTTTGGCGAATATTATTCATCGTCGCTGTGCTCAGTGCGATTGCTGTCGGCACCATTTGTAAATTACCCGACATAAGCACAACGTCCGCGGCCTCTATCGCCACATCTGTCCCTGTACCAATCGCCATGCCCACATCTGCTTGCGCAAGTGCAGGCGCATCATTAATACCATCGCCAACAAAACATACAACACCATGTTCTTTTTGCAACTGTTGTACAGATTGCACTTTTTGATCTGGCATCACTTCAGCGATCACATGATCAATTTTCAACTGTCGTGCTATGGCAGAAGCAGTATGTCGGTTGTCGCCTGTAATCATGGCCACTTTCAGCCCTAAATCATGCAAAGCTTGAATGGCTGCGAAGGTTGTGGCTTTGATCGGGTCGGCTACAGCAACAATGGCAGCAAGCTGTTGATCGATCGATACATATAGCGGGGTTTTCCCTTCATTGCCCATGCGTTCTGCCAGTGCTGAAAAGATTTGTGTTTCTAAACCAAGTTTATGCATCAAATGATCTGCACCAATATAAATGCTTTGTCCTTCAACAACCGCCTGAATCCCAGCACCAGTCACGGAATCAAACTGTTCAACTTCTAAAAGTTGCACTTGCATCTCTTTCGCAGCTTGTACAATGGCATAGGCAATCGGATGTTCAGATTTCTGCTCTACAGAGGCCAATAACTGAAATACGCGATCTTTATCAAAAGCTTCAGTGACTTCAAAATCTGTCAGTTTCGGTTTACCTTCCGTCAATGTCCCTGTTTTATCGACTGCAACCACTTGAGTATTTTTGAGTTGTTGTAAGGCTTCACCTTTACGGAACAATACTCCAAGCTCTGCACCTCGCCCTGTACCGACCATGATAGATGTTGGCGTTGCCAAACCCATTGCACATGGACATGCGATGATCAGTACTGCTACAGCATTGACTAAGGCATAGGTTAAACTCGGTTCAGGTCCAACTACATACCAAACTAAAAAGGTGATCAACGCCAACGCCATTACCACCGGTACAAACCATAACGTGACTTTATCCACCAAAGCTTGAATCGGTAATTTTGAACCCTGAGCCTGTTCGACCATATGGATAATTTGTGCCAAAACAGAATCTTGACCTACCGCAGTGGCTTGTATTTTCAAGGCCCCATTTTGGTTAATCGTTCCACCGACAACTTGATCACCGGCTTTTTTCTCGACAGGAATTGGCTCGCCACTGATCATGGATTCATCAATATAACTGTTCCCAGACACTACAGCACCATCGACTGGGCAACGTTCACCAGGCCGTATTTCAATCAACATACCTGTTTCAACATCACTAATCGGCAAATCTATATAGCTACTAGATTGCTCAACACGTGCTGTTTTGGGTTGCATGCCGACTAAGTATTGAATAGCTTGCGAGGTTTTACCTTTGGCTTTCGCCTCCATAAAACGACCCAAAAGAATCAACGCCACAATTACTGCGGCTGCTTCAAAGTACACATGAACCGTACCTTGCGGTAATAATTGCGGAGCAAATGTTGCAACACAAGAAAAACTATAAGCAGATAAAGTCCCGACTGCGACCAAAGAATTCATATCTGGGGCAAGTCGCGCAAGTGCTGGTATGCCGTGCTGATAAAAGCGTCTTCCGGGTAGGATTAACACCAAAGTGGTTAATATAAACTGAATATACCAACTATTTTGTGTCCCTAAATTATGTGCAATAAAATGATGAAAAGCTGGAATCATATGTGATCCCATCTCCAAGATAAAAACAGGAACAGCGAGTACCAATGCGATGATTAAATCACGTTTGAGCAACCGAGCTTCATCGGCTTTTTTTTCTGCCATTGTCGGTTGTAGTTGTGTAGCAACGGTCGCACTGTATCCCGCTTTTTTAACTGCCGCGATCAATTCCTGTGTTTTTGAAACTGGCGCCTGAACAAAGGCTTTTTCACTGGCTAAATTTACCGTTGCTTTATTGACACCGTCTACAGCGTTTAAGGCTTTTTCAACCCGTGCCACACATGAAGCACAGGTCATTCCATCAATATTTAATTCAATATTGGGCTGTGCAATATGAAAACCTGCTTTTTCTACAGACTTCGCCAATGCAGAATTTTCAACAGATGCCAATGCCGTAATCGTGGCTTTTTCAGTTGCCAAATTCACTTTTGCATCGATGACTTCTGGAACTACCTTTAAGGCTTTTTCAACACGTGCAACACACGATGCGCAAGTCATTCCTTCAATTTCAAGTTCAATCTGCTTTTGTGCAACGCCAAAACCTGCCTTTTCAACGGCCTGAATTACAGCAGAATAATCCACATTTTTATCACTCTGAACATGTGCTGTTTCAGTGGCTAAATTCACTTGAGCATCAGTGATGCCATCGACTTTTTTTAAGGCTTTTTCAACCCGTGCCACACAAGAAGCACAGGTCATCCCTTCAATAGCAAGTGTGCCATCAAAAAGTTTGCGTTCTGTCGAATCTGTCATGGCAACATCCCAATCATATGTGCTTGTTTTAGGCTATAGCTTAAACTTTACCACAATGGGAAGGTCAAGTTTTTCTGACTCACAGCAAGGCTTTTCTTTAAGGTATAAAGAATTGCGAAGATTTAAAAACATAATCAATAATATTGAATAATGATTATTCAATTAGTTTATTTTTCTGATATTAAAACTACACCTTTCCTCATTATTCAGTAAGATAGAGATTCGTGACCACCAAACGAATTACTCTCTTTCGCATGTACAAACTGTCGAACATTTGCTTTAACTGCGCATATTTGTGTGCTTTTTTATTTTTATTTTTAATTTTAAGTTGGAGTCTAGATCATATTGATGTTTGGCTCACTCAAGTGGTTATCCCTGCTGTCACGATATGCATACTCTTAGGCTTCCTGTTTAAATATATCGCTCGAAAGTTAGGATATGAACCGCCTAAACGAAAAATTAAACAACAAAATGCCAAAAACGATGATCAAGACGCGGCTTAAGACAAGTATAAATAACAAAATCATCAATAAAAAAGCCCATTCAAATGAACGGGCTTTTTTTCATGTCAGACCTATTAGTCAGCACTAATATCTTCAAATAAAACTGACGAAAGATAACGTTCACCACCATCCGGTAAAATGACCACAATAGTTTTGCCTGCATTCTCAGGACGCGCAGCAAGTTTTGCCGCCGCAGCCATAGCAGCACCGCTAGAGATACCCACTAAAATACCGTCATGAGTAGCCGTTTTACGTGCCCATTCGATCGCTTCAGCACTTTCAATACCGATCACTTCATCAACAAGGTCTAGATCCAAGTTACCCGGAATAAAGTTAGCGCCAATCCCCTGAATTTTATGCGGCCCAGGAGTCAGTGTTTCGCCTTTTTTCGCTTGGGCAATAATCGGAGATTCAGCCGGTTCAACCGCAACAGAATAAAGTGGCTGATTTTTCACTTTTTCAAAATAGCTTGAAATGCCTGAAATCGTACCGCCTGTACCTACACCTGAAACTAAAATATCCACTTTACCACCGGTCGCTTCCCAAATTTCTGGGCCAGTGGTCAATTCATGAATTTTAGGGTTTGCAGGGTTTTCAAACTGTTGTGGTAAATAATACGTTTCAGGATGTTCGGCAACGAGGCGCTGTGCTTCTTCGACCGCACCTCTCATGCCTTTAGCAGGTTCAGTCAATACGAGATTTGCACCAAAAGACTTCAACACCTTACGGCGTTCGATACTCATACTTGCTGGCATGGTTAATGTAATTGCATAACCTTTCGCTGCTGCAACAAATGCTAAAGCAATCCCTGTATTACCACTTGTAGGTTCTACAATATGCATACCCGGTTTTAATAAGCCTTTTTCTTCTGCATCTGCAATGAGAGCTGCACCCACACGACATTTCACAGAAAAGGCAGGGTTACGGCTTTCAACTTTAGCCAAGACCGTTGCTTCTGACTGAATCGCACGATTAATACGAACCAAAGGTGTATTACCAATCGCTTCAGCGTTATTACTATATACTGCGATACCTAAATTACTCGTTGCTGGAAAAGCTGAATCTGTTGTCATGACTATTTATCCCTTGTGTATTTATTGAATACGATCTTTAGATCATACAATTATTTTCAAAGTGTGCATGATTTTTTAAGCTAATGTCTTATATTTATGTGCATTTTGTGAAAGCTTGCACTAAAATCAAGCAATAAATTTAACTGATTAACTAAATTTAAACTTATAAAAATTAATGATATTTGATTTCATAAAAAACCATAGAAATTGTCTTATTTATTCAATGTATTAAGCCGTGATATCCGTATACTTGAGCTGTTGTTAATCGTATGGACATATCCAATGAATACCGATCTGGAAATCACTACTATGCGTGATTCTGCCGAATTAGTCGTGGGCGTTTTAAAGTCGCTGGCAAATACGGATCGTCTACTAATTTTATGTCATCTAGCACAGCAAGAATTGAATGTGTCTCAGATTGAAGAAATCACTGATATTAAACAGCCAACCCTCTCACAACAACTGATGATGTTACGTAAAAGTGATGTTGTGACTACGCGTCGTGATGGTAAGCAAATTTATTATTCAATTAAAGATGCAAATTTAGTTCAAGTTCTCAATACTCTTTACCAATTGTATTGCAACCAATCTTATAAATAACATTCAGTTATCTTAAAATTTCAAGCCAGACATGCTGTTCTTGCACCACTAGACATGAATCATCGCAATGGGCAGCAATTCAATACCTCAATTTACCCTCCAGACTTCATCAAAATTTCAATATCTATATTTATATCGAATATCCAAAGCTTTAAATCAGCTCATACTTTTCATTAATTCATTTAAAATGATGGCTTCTTAGATATCCCCTTAAATTTCCTGCAATATTGTACGGTCAAAATTTATTGCACAAGACTTCTTAGCATTTTTTATGCATAATATATATGAAATTGTGATTTAGATAAGTTTATGTCAGATTTAAAACCTCATTTCTTACAGAAATTTCCTGCTTGGCAGTGGTTACAGCACTACAGCACTGTGAAATTTAAATCTGATGTACTTGCTTCGCTAATCGTGATTGCCATGTTAGTCCCTCAAGGTATGGCGTATTCCATGCTGGCAGGTTTACCCCCAATCATGGGTTTATATGCCAGTATTTTACCTATGATTGTCTACGCCCTCATTGGTGGAAGTTCAACCTTATCTATAGGCCCTGTGGCAATCATTTCGATGATGACCTTCGCCACGCTCAATCCGCTATTTGAAGTTGGTTCGCCTGTTTATATTGAAGCCGCTACACTTTTGGCCTTAATGGTCGGGCTGATTTCTCTGCTGCTAGGTGTACTCCGTTTCGGTTTTTTAATTCAGTTGATCAGTCATCCTGTCATTAAAAGCTTTATTATTGCTTCGGCACTGCTCATTGCACTGGGTCAGTTTAAGTTTCTCGTCGATGTCCCGCTAAAAGCCAACAACATCCCTGAGTTTGTTTTAAGTTTGTGGGAATATCTGAGTTTGACTCACTTTGCTTCATTCATCTTTGGTGTGCTGGCCATACTGTTTTTAATCTATGTGCCGAAAATATTGGCCACTCAATCAATTCAATCTAGATTCGGCTCTACAGCCTTTCTAAGTAAAGCACTGCCACTGATATTAGTGGTGATCTCGATTGCATCGGTCATGTTATTTGACCTGCAAAATGTCGGTATTAAAACCGTCGGTGAAATTCCTTCAGGTTTTCCACCCTTAAGCTTTCCACATTGGAACTGGGAACTGGTACAAACCTTACTGCCCGGTGCAACAATGATTGCAATGATTAGTTTTGTTGAGTCACTGTCTATCGCCCAAGCTACTGCCTTACAACAACGAAGCCAACTTAATAGTAACCAAGAGTTGATCGCTCTAGGTTTAGCCAATCTAAGCGCTGGGGTTAGCTCCGCCTTTCCAGTGACGGGTAGCTTATCTCGTACAGTGGTTAATGCAGATGCAGGTGCAAAAACCCCGATGGCAGGTGTGTTGTCGTCATTGCTGATAATCGTTGTCAGTCTCTACTTCACTGGTTGTTTCCAAGACTTACCTTTAGTCATCTTGGCGGCCACAATTATTGTTTCCATTTGGAAATTAGTCGACTTTAAACCTTTTGTGGATACATGGCGTTATTCAAAAGCTGACGGGATTGCGATGTGGGTGACCTTTTTCGGTGTGGTGTGTATCGATATTTCTACAGGTCTCATTATTGGCATCATTTCTACCTTTATTCTGTTGTTATGGCGCATCAGTCGTCCACATATTGCGGTGATCGGTTTAGTCGAGGGCACACAGCACTTCCGCAATGTACAGCGCCATCATGTCTATACCGCACCACATATTCTCTCGCTCCGTATAGATGAAAATATCTCGTTTTTAAATGCCAATACGCTTAAAGGTTTCCTGATCAATGAAGTCAGTGAAAATATTGATCTAGAGCATGTTGTTATCAACTGCTCAAGCGTCAGTTCAATTGACCTCAGTGCCTTAGAAATGTTGGAAGAGTTAAATGCTGAATTATCAAAATTAGATATTCGACTGCATTTTTCCGAGGTCAAAGGCCCTGTCATGGACAAATTGCAGCACTCAAAATTACTCACGCATTTGAGTGGTCAAATTTTTCTCACCCACTATCAAGCCGTTACTGAGCTTGCGACAGCCAGTTCTGAGTACCAAATTTAAAGGCCTATTAGCTCACTGTTTAATCAATGCGAATTTGATAAACAGTGAGTTTTGAAGGGTTTACATTTTAATACACAAAAATAGATTATAAAAAACAAAGTTTTATTTTTAAATTAAATTATTTTTTAAGCATTCCACATTTTCGTATAAAATACAGGGCTAATTTTCATCATTTTGTCATTGTAATTCTGACAAGGCTCTCCTATGTTTTCAGCATTTACACGCTTGAGTTTAGTAACCCGAATTATTATCGCCATTATTTTAGGTGTATTGGTTGCTGTCGTCGCTCCGGGCGTTGCACCCTATTTAAGTTTGCTTGGTGATTTATTCATTAAGGCATTGAAATCCGTAGCACCGATACTGGTCTTTGTACTTGTACTGTCATCCATTGCAAATTTCAAAGTGGGCAGCAGTAATTCTTACATTAAACCGATTATGTTGATGTACGCTATTGGTATGTTCCTTGCTGCTTTAAGTTCAGTAGTAGCAAGCCTTTTATTCCCAAGTACATTAATTCTTGATGTTGCTGCAGAAAACCTTGTGCCGCCAGGCAGTCTTGCTGAAATATTGAAAAACTTATTATTAAGTTTTGTCGCAAACCCTGTTACAGCAATTTCTGAAGCAAATTTCATTGGTATTTTGGCTTGGGCTGTTGCCTTAGGTATTGCATTTCGTCATGCATCAGAGAACACCAAAGTCTTTTTATCTGACGCTGCTGATGCAGTGAATAAAGTAATCCGTTTAGTGATTAACTTTGCACCTGTCGGTATCTTCGGTTTGGTTGCTGTTACATTTGCCGACTCAGGTCTAAAAACGCTTGTTAGTTATGCGCACTTACTTGCTGTATTACTCGGTACCATGTTTTTTGTAGCTTTGGTCATTAACCCACTAATGGTGGCATTTATGACTCGCTCAAACCCGTTCCCATTGGTTTTCCAATGCCTACGCGAAAGTGGTATCACTGCATTCTTTACACGTAGTTCAGCTGCAAACATTCCTGTAAACCTTGACCTTGCAAAGCGTCTTGGTGTCCCCGAATCAACTGCAAGTGTAGCAATTCCTTTAGGTGCAACTGTCAATATGGCAGGTGCATCAGTCACAATTACAGTCCTCACTCTAGCAGCAGTTCATACTTTGGGCATTTCTGTTGATTTCAGCACCATGTTGATTTTATCAGTCGTTGCTACCGTTTCTGCATGTGGTGCTTCAGGTGTTGCTGGTGGTTCATTGCTACTTATTCCAGTGGCTTGTGGCCTGTTTGGTATTTCAAGCGATATCGCGATGCAAGTTGTTGCCATTGGTATGGTCATTAGTGTACTTCAAGATTCAACTGAAACAGCTTTAAACTCTTCGACTGACGTATTATTTACAGCTGCAGTAGACCGTGGTTTAAGATAATATCCTGATATTGGATACTTTTTAAGGCGAGGCCATGCCTTTTCAAACTTTACCGCTTTGGATACAACTGGGTGCTTTTTTTCTCGCAGTGAATGCAGGAATGATTAATGTACTCGGGCTGGTGACGATCTTGCACCAGTCGGTATCTCACATGACGGGTAATGTCAGTATGTTAGCCATGGCCTTCATTGCATGGCAGCCAGCTACGATTATTTATTTGATTTTAGTCTTGCTCTGTTATGTGATTGGCTCATTTTATAGTGGGCTTATTCTTGGAAATAGTCACTTTAGCTTAACCCGACGTTATGGCGTCCCATTAAGCTTGGTGGCTTTTTTTATTGTCCTGTGTTGGCTGCTATTACCCTATTTTCCACGTTATGCTTTGCTTTGGGCATGCGTGGCGATGGGTGTACAAAATGCAATGGTCAGCCACTATAAAGGCACCATTATTCGTACCACACACCTCTCTGGTGTTTTGACGGACTTAGGTTTGGCTTTGGGTTATAAAGCTCGTGGACTTTCGGTTGAGTCTAAACGTGTGGTCTTACATTTATTAATTTTAGCGGGATTTATCGTCGGTGGCATACTTGCCAGTTGGCTTTATCCTTATTTAAAATTAAACGCATTCCTGATTCCTGCCGCACTCAGTTTAGTCATGAGCGCAGTATATTGGATCATCTATTTTCATTATCGACATATACACGATTAGTTGGAACGTACTATGGTTAAAAATGCATTACAGGCGCAACTGCTTAAAGCAGGTCTGGTCGATAATAAAAAGGCAAAAAAATTGTCTAAACAAGCCGTACATGAAAAACGTACCGGTGAAAGTAAAGATGCTGAAATCAAGGCGAAAATTGAGCAAGATCAGCAGCAAAAAATCGCAAAAGATCATGCTTTAGAGCAAGATCGTAAAGCAGTGTTGCAAGAAAAAGAATTAAAAGCTGCCATCATGCAAATGATTAATCAGCATAAAATTCGTGATACCGATGGCGAATCGACCTATCAATTTATCGATGATGCCAAGATCAAAAAGCTTTATATCAATCAGCAAATTTATAATGCCTTGGTTGCTGGCAGTCTTGTTATTGCACGGGAAAATAGCAACTATGCTTTTTTACCAAAAGAATTAGCCGACCGTATTAATGCGAAAATGGAAGGCTTTATTATTGTGAATAATTCTGAAGTGAATGAACAAACCACGGATGAAGAAGATCCGTATGCAGCTTATGTAATTCCTGATGATTTAATGTGGTAAGCACTTCAAATCGCCAATGAAGCTCCCGATTCGGGGGCTTTTTTTTATCAACATTAATCTTTTTCAGTCCATAAATATCGGTTATACCTTCAAAAAATCATTCCTTAGCACCCAATAAGTAACATTATGGACTATACATGTCGTAACTCCGTAAATTTTACGAGTATAAAATTGCTTATATAATCACCACAATTACAATAGTTTGATCATTAACCCTTTCATTTACTTCAATAAGAGTAGGATAATTTTGGAAAAATTTCAGTTCATTAAAAATATTCAAGATTGGTCAGATCAATACCCTTGGTTAGAAATGCTGACATCGCTCAGTTTCATTATTATTTTTGCCATCATTGCAAATTTTATCGCCAAGCAAATTGTGGTACGTGGTATTCGTAAGCTCGTGTCTAAAATGGCCTTTAGCCACAGTCAAATTTTGTCAGAACATAGTGTGATTAAACGCTTTGCCAACATTGTTCCAGCAATTGTAATCTTAAATGGCATAACCACAGTCCCACATTTATCTGTGAAGTTTATCTCAATCGTTCAAATGGCTTGTCAGGCCTTTATCTTCCTGACCATTGCTTTAGCCATTTCTGAATTACTAAATATTTTTAATCTGATTTATCAACGTAATCCAAAATCTAGAAACAAACCAATTAAAGGCTATTTGCAGTTGGTCAAATTGATCATCTTTTTGGTTTGTGGCCTAATGATCTTAGGTACTTTTCTGAAAAAAGATGTATTTACATTACTCGCAGGCTTCGGTGCTATGGCGGCTGTACTGATGTTGGTCTTCCAAAATACCATTTTGTCACTGGTGGCTTCGGTACAAATTTCTTCTTATGACATGGTGCGAATTGGTGACTGGATTGAAATGCCCTCGCTCAATGCGGATGGCGATGTCATTGATATGTCATTACATACCATTACTGTACAGAACTTTGATAAGACCTTTACCACGATTCCAACCAATAAACTGGTGACAGACACCTTTAAAAACTGGCGTGGTATGGCACAGTCCGGTGTACGCCGCATCAAACGCTCACTTTATATCGATCAAAGCTCTATTCATTTCATGACTCAGGATGAGCAAAATAAACTCAAAGAATTTTTATTATTAGATCAATATCTTGATCATAAGCATGAAGAGCTTGCTCAGTTTAATCAGCAACTTTCCAATCAGTCGCAATATAATCAGCGCCGTTTAACCAATCTTGGGACCTTTCGTGCCTATGTAGAATTTTATTTACAACAGCATTCAGGCATTGCCCAACACCAAACGATTTTGGTGCGTCAGTTACAACCCACGAGTGAAGGCATTCCTTTAGAGATTTATGCTTTTAGTAAAACTATTGCATGGAAAGATTATGAAGCGATTCAATCGGATATCTTTGACCATCTGATCGCAATCACACCTGAGTTTGGACTTAAAATCTATCAAGCCCCTTCTAGTGCCGATTTTAAAGCCCTCGTTCAACCAAATGTTGATAAAAGCTAAGACTTAATTGCGCATCTCCCCATGTATATTTGAAGAAGAAATTCTTTAGGTTAAAGAATTCACAATGTCGATTGAATATATATTGGGAGCGTTTTCTTTAAAAGCTATTCGACATCTGCTAGTGCTTGTTTATCGCGCAATGCAAGGATTTAGAGCAGGCTAGATAAATGCGCTGATCGTATAATTTCCTAAAAATATAATGCATCTGAAACAACTAAAAATAATTAACTGATGTTACGCACATAACAGTAATTTCACATTTTAAAAATGATTTTTAATTCTATTCGACGGAGTCTTACATCTAGGGGGTGAATAAAGGGATTAGCCTTCGGCTGGAGGTACTTTTGTTTTGGCAAAAGCACCCAAAACCATTGTCATCCGCAAAACTCGTTCACTAGCGTCAAATTATTCAAAGTATCGCAAAAACATTTTTGATTAGAAGAAGTGCTGTCTCAAACACTTGCGGATGACGTTACCGCGTATCATACTTTTATTTAAATCAAATTACGCTTCTGGTGTTACTGCGTAACATCAGTAATTAAAAAAACCCAAACAAATACTATACAAATGTAGACAATTTTAGATACTATTTGTTAACAGTTGCATAAAAACGCTTCTAAAATAGGAGCTTGGTCATGGAAGGCCCCAAGAAACCTTCTCAGAAATCAGTTAAAAACGAATCACAATTACTCATAGAATCGATTAATCGCACTTCTGCCAAACATACGCTCATACAGGCAGAAGCATGTGACTTAGAGAATCGTGTCCGTATTGAGCGTGCTTTATCCGACCCGATTGCACGTATCCCTGCACAGTTTAAAAATGCTTATTACAAATTTTTGTACTACAACCAAAAAGACTATTTAAAGCAGGTCAACTATTTCGCTCAATTGGCATTTTTAATCTATTTTTGGGCAGATCGCTATGTGCTGCCAGACGTAGAAATGCTTTCAGGTGTGATTCGTATCATTGCTATTATTGGTGCATTTAGCCTGAACTATGTTCTGTTTAAATATATCAAACAGATTAAATTGCTGGATTTGATTTTGCCACTCGCCACTTGCATTTCAGCAATTCTCTGGTTTGAGATATTACTTCAGTCGAAAAATGAACTGGTTCATAGCTATCAATATGCCGCCATTATTTTGATTGTATTGGGTAATTTAAGTATTCATGTGCATTTTCGCCCTTCGATCATGACCTCTGCCATGATCTCGGCAGCGATACTTTTTGGCGCATGGCGCATTAATGATTTTGGTGATTTTACGATTTTTTTATTGGTGTATATTCCTGTGCTGCTATTCAGTATGTATATCTGCTGGAACTCAACGCTGAACTCTCGTAAAACGTTTCTAAGAGCGCTGCTAGATGACTGGAACTTTCATACCCTGCGCAAAATTGCCCATACGGATGAATTAACCCAGTTAAGTAATCGTCGCCAATTTGTACATGCCGCCAATAAAAAAATCCAAGAAACCCCGATGACGGTCTGCACCAGTCTATTGATTTTTGATGTCGATCATTTTAAAGCGATTAATGATCAATACGGACATGATGTCGGCGATCAAGTGCTATGCCAAATTGCTGAAATTGCACGTAAAGAAATGCGGTTTTACGATATGTTGGCACGTTTTGGAGGTGAAGAATTTATTGTACTTTTACCTTTTACTGTCCCAGAAGATGCATTAAAAATTGCTGAACGGTTAAGACATAAAATGGAACAATATCAATTTCATATGGATGGTCAATTGGTGAAATTTTCGATCTCCATTGGTGTTTCCAAAATTGACCCTAACCACGCCAAACTTGATCAGTTAATTAAACAAGCCGATATTGCTTTATATGAAGCAAAACGCCAAGGTCGTAATCGGGTTGTGCATTTTAATTTTATGAATTTTTGCAGCCAAGCTTTTTAAGTAAATAAACAAATCAAAATGGAGAAAAACCAGCGAATCCATTACACTCAGAGCTGAAGAAAGAAAGATTAATTACAGTAAAATTCTCAGGTTATCTGCATGCTTAAATGGTTTGAAAATTTAGTTGACGCTTATCCTGAACAGGACTTGAATAAACCATTGCCGACAAAATTTTTCCCCTTTGTATGGCAAGCTGCAACGGGTGTAAAAAAATACCTCTTGTTATTGGTACTCTGTACAGCTGGTGTAGCGAGTTTTGAAGCACTGCTTTATGCCAAAATTGGTGAATTAGTCAATTGGATCAGTAAGTCTCAACCTGAAACCTTTTTACAGCAGCACCAGACCAATCTGACCATTTTAAGCTTTATTTTATTGGCAAATATCTTCTTTTCTTGCCTTCAAACTATTATTAAACATCAGATTTTATACAGTACCTTTCCAATGCGCCTACGTTGGAGATTTCATAACTTATTACTGAAACAAAGTTTAGATTTCTTCCACAACGACTTTGCAGGTCGTTTATCTGCCAAAGTCATGCAAACTTCACTGGCTGTACGTGAGTTTTGGATTATTCTTGGGGATATGTTGGCCTATGTCTTCATTTACCTGATTTCGATCACCGTCATTTTAGGTGCTATATCGCCACTGTTGATTGTTCCGTTATTACTTTGGCTGGCTTTATTTATTGGTTCTGCATGCTATTTCATCCCAAAATTGAGCAAAATTTCAAATGAACAAGCCAATGCACGCGCAGTAATGACTGGTCGTGTCACCGATGCCTACACCAATATTCAAACGGTGAAATTGTTTGCCCATGCAGGCCGTGAAAGCCAATATGCCAAAGCCTCAATGAAAGAATTTATGGTGACGGTGTATAAGCAAATGCGACTTGCTGCAAAATACAACATCGCGACGAATTTGCTGATCATTGTTTTATATGGTGGCGTACTTGGAACAGCCGTTTGGCTCTGGATGGATGGTCAAGCTGAGCTTGGGGTCATTGCAGCAGCGACCGCCATGATTTTAAAACTCAGTAGTATTTCCGAGTTTATGATGTGGCAAACATCTGCCCTATTTGAAAATGTCGGGACCATTCAAGATGGGATGAAAACCATGGGCCGCCCAATTCATATTCAAGACAAAGCTGATGCAACCGACTTAAAAGTACCGCAAGGCGAAATTAAATTTGAGGACGTCAGTTTTGCTTATAATGATAAAAATGTCATCGATCAATTTAATTTAACCATTCGACCAGGTGAAAAAATCGGTATTGTCGGGCGTTCGGGTGCCGGAAAATCAACATTAATTCAACTTTTACTCCACTTTTACGATATCAACCATGGTCGTATTTCGATTGATGGCCAAAATATAGAAGATATTACTCAAGATAGCTTAAGAAAAAATATTGCTTTGGTGACCCAAGACACCTCGTTATTGCATCGTACAGTTGAAGAAAATATTAAATATGGTCGCCCGAATGCAACCGATGAAGAAATGTATGATGCAGTGCGTAAAGCGAAAGCTGACGAATTCATTCCTCAATTGATCGATTTACGTGGCCAACGTGGCTATGACGCATTTGTCGGTGAACGTGGCGTAAAATTATCAGGTGGTCAGCGTCAACGTATTGCGATTGCTCGGGTATTTTTAAAAGACGCACCGATTTTAATTTTAGATGAAGCCACAAGTGCGCTCGATTCAGAAGTCGAAGCCGCGATTCAATCGAGTTTAGATGATTTGATGCAAGGCAAAACTGTGATTGCCATTGCGCATCGACTTTCAACCATTGCGCAAATGGATCGCTTGATTGTCTTGGATCAAGGACGTATTGCTGAGCAAGGCACCCACGAAGAGCTTGTTGCTTTGAATGGTATTTATGCACACTTGTGGCAGCGTCAAACCGGTGGATTTTTAATAGAACAACATAAAGTAGAATCAAAGGAAGATGAAAATGCTGTATCTGGAAGACCTTAAAGTTGGTGATCACTTTAGCAGTCGTGAATATGAAATGACTGTTGAAGAAATCAAGCAATTTGCCAACGCTTTTGATCCTCAGGAATTTCATACAGATGAAGTCAAAGCCCAACAGCACCCGATCTTTCAAGGGCTAGCGGCAAGTGGTTGGCATACTGCTGCTGTAACAATGCGCTTATGGACTGAATGTTTCCCTGTGGCTTATGGCTTAATTGGCTCAGAGTCAAGTCTGCGTTGGCCGCGCCCAACACGTCCGGGGGATAAAATTCGTGTAGAAGTTGAAATATTTGCAATTACTCCGTCGAAAAGTAAGACAGACCGCGGCATTGTGACCTATGTTACGCAAGCGCTCAATCAGCACAATGACGTTCTTTATATGTCTACGACCAAAATTGTGGTCTTTTCCAAAGATTTTAAACCGAATTAATCCTTAACGGCCTACTTTACAACGCTAAGGTAGGCCGCTATAAATAGTTGAGCCTAGTCAGTTTGTCCAACAATTTTTGTGGGATATAACACGGAATCATGCCAATATAACCTTGAACAGAAGAAAAACCCGCATTGCAACGGAACGCTATGAAAACAATTAATTCCCGTCAGGATCAGGGTATTCCCGGAGTGTATGGATTGCTCCTTTTAGATGTGGTCTCTCGATGGGGCTACACTGCAGAGACATTATTTAGTCCCTTCGGATTAAACAGCGAACAATTGGCTGAACCAGATTTCCGTATTCCAACACCCATCGCCAATCAATTGGTAGAGCACGCACTACGTTTAACTGGTGAGCCAACATTAGGTTTTCATTTAGGCAACCAAATGCGCATCTCGATTCATGGTTTTATTGGCTATGCCATCATGACGGCGAAGGACATAACCGATGCCTTAGTCTTGGCAAACCGTTTTATTCAGCTACGCATGCCCTTTTTACAGCTTTTTTTCTCGACTTTTGGAACCAAAGCTACTGTTCAATTACAAACCGACGTTACGATTGAGCCTTTACGTACTGAGATTTCAATTGCCTTAATTTTTGGCATGATCAGCATGGGCAAAGCAATTACCGGTGTGGATTATTCTGCTGGTGAAATTGATTTTGATTTTCCTCAACCTGAAGGTTTTGAGCGGTTTATTGCAAAATATCCACGCCACCAATTTAGATTTGATCAGCCACATCTCTTACTTAGTTTTGATAAGCAATATTTAACCAATAAATTGGTCCATGCAGACCCGATTGCCAGTCAAATCGCGATTAATCAATGTGAAGCTGAACTCTCAGCTTTGGGCGAACGTCACCGTATTGCCATGCGCGTTCGTGATATTTTAACCAACTCCGAACAGCACTATTTAAGTATCGAAAGTGTTGCTGAACGGCTACACATGTCCGATCGAACTCTTAAACGCCAACTTGCTGCCGAAGGGACTTCATTTTCAACATTGGTTGACGAAGTTCGCTACCGTCATGCTACTTCGCTCCTGTCACGAACTGATTTTACCTTAGAGCAAATTGCTGATGAATTGGGCTATAGCGATGTCGCCAATTTTAGCCGTGCTTTTAAGCGTTGGAGTGGTCGTAGCCCAAGCAATTGGCGTAAAGATCCGTACTTATAAGTCTTTTGTTTTACGTAAAAAGCATGTATAACTCATGCCAAAAATGAATTTAATGGATTTAAGGAGTTATCAATGAATCATCCTTCAGATTTAAAGTACGCAAGTACACATGAATGGGTGCGAATTGAAGGTGACCTTGTTGTTACAGGCATTTCTGATCATGCACAAGACGCATTGGGTGATTTAGTTTATGTTGAAGCACCAGATGTGGGTCAACATATCACAGCTGGCGAACAAGCGGGTGTGGTTGAGTCGGTAAAAACTGCTTCTGATATTCATGCTCCAGTTTCTGGTGTGGTTGTTGAAGTCAATCCGGACCTTGAAGATGATCCTGATTTTGTAAATGATGCACCTTATAGCAAAGGTTGGATTTATAAAATTAAACCAGACAATATGGCTGATGTAGATGCTTTGTTGACAAGCGAGCAATACGAAGCTGGTCTGTAAATATTTCTAATATCAAAAAAATCAGCCCTCAGGCTGATTTTTTTATTTCAATATGATAGCTGAATTGGCTTATATACCATTTGCATAAATATCCAGCTTATATTTCTTCCGAAGCTTCGGTACTTTCAGGTTCTTCTTTCTTTTCTTCAACCATACTAAAAGATTGTGCAGCCGCTGAAGTACCATTTGCACGTGAACTTTTAAGTTTAATTTGCAAACGTAGTTCATTGGTTGAATCAGCATTTCTTAAAGCTTCTTCATAAGAAATAGCGCCGTCATTATATAAATCAAATAAAGCTTGGTCGAAAGTTTGCATCCCAAGTTCACGAGATTTTGCCATAATCGCTTTTAGTTCATGAAACTCACCTTTCAAAATCACATCTGAAATAAGCGGCGTATTTAACATGATTTCAACGGCTGCACGGCGTCCTTTACCATCTTCAGTCCGGATTAATCGTTGCGAAACAATCGCTTTCATATTGCTCGATAAATCCATAAGCAATTGATTTCTTCGCTCTTCTGGGAAGAAGTTAATGATTCGATCTAGAGTCTGATTGGCGTTATTTGAATGTAGCGTGCCTAAACATAAATGTAAGCGTCCGCTGAACCCCATGCCTATTTTTTAATTCGATTTAGGTTTCCAGCGGTGTGGTAGCAATTCTTCAATCTGAGTCACTTTATGTGTCGGCAACCTTTTCAGCACATCACTTAAATAGGC